>NZ_AJRH01000008.1:0-68837 GCF_000297015.1 Streptococcus sp. GMD6S
ACAGCTAGAAAACAAGTTTTTCATCTAGTTACTTGACGCAGTCGCTGTCTGGTTTGAAATGCGCTTTACCAAGCTTTTTCAAACCTAGTCATCGTTGCGGGGGTGAGACAACGAAATCGAACTCTTCGAGTTACCGATTTCTGTCTCACTCCCAAAAGTCATCAAATACGGTGATTGGTAGGTGGCGTTTGTGTTGGCCTTTGTACCACCAGTTTTCGATAGTCGCTTGAGCTTCTGGGCTGATTGTTTTGCCTTCAAGGTAATCATCAATTTCATTGTAAGTGACTCCAAGTGCAACTTCGTCAGCAAGTCCAGGTTTGTCTTCTTCTAGGTCTGCTGTTGGGATTTTTTCATAAAGAGCTGAGTCTGCACCAAGTTCCTTCAAGAGTTGTTTCCCTTGGCGTTTATTGAGGCGGTAAAGAGGGAGAATATCTGCACCACCGTCACCAAACTTGGTAAAAAAGCCTGTGATATTTTCCGCAGCATGGTCTGTTCCAATGACCGCTCCGCTATGGGCACCCGCAAGGGCATATTGGGCAATCATACGACTACGAGCCTTGATATTTCCCTTGTTAAAGTCTGAAACAGGACTTCCTGTCGCTTCGACTGCAGCTGTCATAGCATCAGCTGATTCCTTGATATTCACAACCAAGCTGACATCTGGCTGGATGAAAGCAAGAGCTTTTTGAGCATCTGCTTCATCAGCTTGCACTCCATATGGCAGGCGGACAGAAATAAATTGGTAGCTGTCATCTCCTGTCTCTGCTCGCATTTCTTCCATAGCTAATTGCGCCAAGCGCCCTGCCAAGGTTGAGTCCTGACCCCCAGAAATCCCTAGTACAAAGGTTTTAAGGAAAGGATATTTTTTCAAGTATCTCTTTAAAAAGTCAATGGAACGACGAATTTCCTCTTGGGCGTCAATCACTGGTTTGACACCTAGTTGCTGGATAATGACCTCTTGCAAACTCATTCTTCTTCTCCTTCACCAAGGGCTTCTTTGCGCATCTTGTCAATCAAGTCCATTTTGTCCTGCCAAATATCACGCGCCAAGTCCACTGGATAGTGTTGCGGATTGAGTACCCGTTTATACTCATCCCAAAGCTTGTCAAATTCCTTACGAGCATAGGCTTGAATCTCAGTTAAACTAGGCAAGTTGTAAACTAATGTTCCTTCTTTGAAAATTTCCACCAAGAGAGGAACGGCATCAAAATTACGAACGGTCTTTTTGATGTAAGTATAGGTCGGATGGAACATTTTGATTTCTGTCATGCTGGCAACATCCACACCGTCATAGGTGATGTAGTCACCTTCTGACTTACCTTTTTCACGACTAGTAATGCGCCATACTTGCTTCTTACCTGGGGTCGATACTTTTTCAGCATTGCTTGAAAGCTTGATGGTATTGCGCATCTTACCAGTTTCATCTTCGATAGCTACAATCTTATAAACCGCTCCAAGGGCTGGCTGGTCATAGGCCGTAATCAGCTTGGTACCCACCCCCCAAACGTCAATCTTAGCGTGTTGCATTTTGAGGTTAAGGATGGTATTTTCATCGAGGTCATTGGAAGCGTAAATTTTGGCATCTGGATATCCAGCCTCATCTAACTGTTGGCGAACTTTCTTGGAAATATAGGCTATATCCCCTGAGTCGATACGAACGCCTTTAAAATTAATCTTATCACCCAACTCACGCGCTACCTGAATAGCAGCTGGCACACCGATTCGAAGCGTATCATAAGTATCTACTAGAAAGACACAATCACGATGGGTTGATGCATAGGCCTTAAAGGCCTTATAGTCGTTTCCATAAACCTGTACCAAGGCATGGGCGTGAGTTCCTAGTACGGGAATTCCAAAGAGCTTCCCTGCTCGCACATTGCTAGTCCCGTTGGCTCCACCAATCACGGCTGCGCGTGTTCCCCAGATAGCCGCATCCATTTCTTGCGCACGACGTGTCCCGAATTCCATCAAGGGCTCATCTTCAATGACTGAACGAATACGTGCTGCCTTGGTCGCTATCAAGGTTTGAAAGTTAACGATGTTTAAAAGAGCCGTTTCGACCAACTGGCATTGGGCAAGAGGGCCTTCAACCTGTACAATCGGCTCATTAGCAAAAACCAAGTCCCCTTCCTGAGCGGAACGAACTGTTAATTCTAACTTGAGATTTCGTAGGTAGTCCAAGAATTCTCCATGATAGCCAAGCGACTCCAAGTAGTCAATATCGCTATCTGAAAAGCGCAAATCTTCAAGATAATGTACAATTCTTTCCAAACCAGCAAAAACCGCATAGCCGTTCTGAAAAGGTTGCTGGCGGAAGTAAACCTCAAAAACCGCCTTCTTATTGTGAATTCCTTGGTCAAAGTAAACTTGCATCATGTTAATCTGGTACAAGTCCGTGTGCAATGTCAAACTATCATCTGGATACATCTGTTTTCCTTCTTCCTACTTTACAAAGGTATGAATGTATTCTACCACTTTCACACCATCCGATAAATTAGTACTATTATAACACATTTTACTGAGATTGATAAAAAGCTAACAAGCTATTCTCCATTCTCCAGTTCATCCATATCTTGCTCAAACTTTTTTTGAGCCCATTCGCCATAACTTTTAAGGCCAAGATTGCCGATAAAAACCCAAGGAAGGTAGATCAGATAAGTGATGGCCCAAGCAGACAAATATTTAACGTTCAAAGGATTGTGCTGATAAATTTCGATATTGAATTGATAATTCTCCAACATCAAGAGAGTCGTAATAGCGAGAGTCACCAGCAAACACCCTCCAATCGTAAAATGAAAACGACTATAGTAGGTCACTCCAAGTTGTCGTGTACGATTGAAAAAGAAGAAAATTCCTAAAAGAAGGGTAACCAGAAGAATATTAGGATTAAAAAGAGCAGGTGATAATACAGCCACCAGATAGCTTAGCAGAATGAGCCCGATAAACACATTAAAAGACTCTGTCCCAGCTTTGTTAATCAGTTGTTCTTCTCTTTCGTCTAATAATTGATAATAAAAAAATCTATTTTTCATCTTCTTCCTCCCAAAATAATTGATCTAAAGTTTTGCCTAAACATCTGCAAATGGACTGGCAAAGGGAGAGACTAGGATTGTATTTCCCAGCTTCAATCAAACCTATAGTCTGCCTAGTAACACCTACAGCCTCTGCCAAATCCCCTTGTGTTAAATCAAGCTCCACACGAGCTAATTTTAATTTTAAGTTTTTAGCCACTAGCATCCTCCTTCACATTTTTAAAAAGTTGCGCTTCTTTTTAAATATATTATACCATATATCTAACTTAATGCAATATATAAATGTCATTTTGTAAGATTTTATTAACAAAAAACTCTCTACCATCTTACATGATAAAGAGTATTCGTTCTTTTTTTGATACTTAGCTAAGTTCCTCTTCAAAGGAAAGAAGTCTAGATCACAAATCCTTTTGGTAATAGTATCTTTGCCCTGTGTAGGGATAGTCTTGCAAGGTAAAGACTTCCTTGTAGCCATGGCTTAGATAAAAATCTGGCGCTTGAAACTGGTAAGTATTCACGAAAGAAAAACGACAGTTTCGATTCTTGGCTTCATTTTCTGCTCGCTCCAATAGTTTTGAACCAATTCCTTGTCCCCTCAATTCCTCTTTCACAAATAAATATTCGATTTCCAACCAATTTCCGAAAGTCTCAGCTACTAAGCCCGCCATGAGATTGCCCTTTTCGTCTTCAACATAAAGGTTCAGTGGCTCGCTTTCAGCCTCTTCTCTTTTAGAACGATTATAAGCACGAATCAAATCCCCTATTTCTTGCGCTTTAAGCGATTCCTTATTTTCCAATCTAACGTGCATCCAAACCTCCTAATAAACTACTACAGCTTGATTATAGTCTTATTTCGATGGACTGTCAAACTAGAAAAACTCACCAAACAGAGTTGATGAGTTCATGATTTATTTTCTAAATTTCCACTGACTATAAATCCCAAAAACAAGGATCCAGATGGCAGAACCAACTGCCCCCATGAAGGTAGACTCTTGCAAAAAGAGAGTCACGAAAACAAAGACAAAAAAGAGAATGGTTAGGGGATTAAGCAAGCGATACTGAGGCATGAGGTAGCCATCAGCCATGAAGTCTTGTGACTTACGGTATTTGAGATGGGCCACCATAATCAAGATATAAATCGCGATGTAAACACCTGATGAGGATGCGGTGATCAAAGCAAAGGCATCTGAAACACCTGGTAGCACGTTGATAAAGGCAGCCAGAGCAATCAAGATCGCTGAGGCGATGATGGCATTTTGAGGTACATTGTGGCGAGAAAGGGTATCGACCTTGATGGCCTTTAAGAAACGATTGGGCGAATCATGGGCAATCTGATATAAGTGTCTCCCTGTTGAGTAGAGAGTTGAGTTAAGAGCAGACGCTGCTGAGGTCAAGACAACAAAGTTGATTAGAGCCGCCGCCCACTTGATCCCTGCCAGTTCAAAGACCGTTACAAATGGAGAATCTGAAGAATTAAGATAAGACCAAGGAATAATGGCCATAATCGCAATGAGAGCTCCCCCGTAGAAGAAGATAATTCTGAGAGGAATTTCCTTAACAGCTTTGGGCAAGACCTGACGAGGGTTCTTTGTTTCAGAAGTTGTCACCCCGATAAACTCAATCATCAGATAGGCAAAAAATACCATTTGAAAGGCCATGACAAAGTTCATAACTCCGTTTGGAAAAAGAGAGAACTGGTCGCTGATATTTGCCAAACTTGCAACACCATGCGGTGTCTTAAAGCCTGTCAAAACCATAAAGACCCCAGTGGCAATCATGGCTAAAATCGCCACAATCTTGACCATAGCAAACCAAAACTCGACTTCTCCAAAGAGCTTAACCGCAATCAGATTGACCAAAGCCAAAATCGTTAAAAAGACAAGCTGAATCAGCCAGCTAGGCCAGGTAGGGAACCAGAAGCGGACATAGTCTGAGATGGCAGTGATTTCTGCCATACCGATAAAGACAACTGACAGCCAATAAGACCAAACTGAGAAATATCCCCAGCCTTTCCCCAAATGACGGGTGATAAAGTTGATAAAGGTATGCTGTTCTGGATCCTGATACAGCATCTCCCCAACAGCCCTCATCATCAAAAACATAAAGGCTCCTGTGATCATATAAATCAGAATGATAGAAGGTCCAGTAAGGCTGATAGAGCGACCAGCACCTAGGAAAAGTCCGGTTCCGATTGTTCCCGCAATGGCCATCACCTGAACATGGCGATTGGTTAAACCACGCTCCATTTTATTTTTCTTCTTATTTGAACTCATATAGTCTCCTATTTATCCAAAAAACCAAAAAGGAGTTGAGCAAGGCAAAACCTTCACTACTCCTTTTTCATCCTATTTAGGCTGTTTTCTCAACCTTTAAGATTTTGACATCATAGCTACCAACTGGTGTTTCAATCGTTGCAGTATCGCCAGTCTTCTTGCCAATTAGAGCACGGCCAATCGGACTTTCATTTGATACTTTACCAGCAAAAGCATCTGCACCTGCAGAACCGACGATGATGTAGACCTCTTCTTCGTCTTCACCGACTTCTTGGATTGTTACTGTTTTACCGATTGCTACCTCATCTTGGGCAACTGCATCGCTATTAACAATTTCAGCATAGCGAATTTTTGTTTCTAGACTTGAAATTTGTCCTTCAACAAAAGCTTGTTCATCTTTCGCTGCTTCATACTCACTATTTTCTGAAAGGTCTCCATAGGAACGAGCAATCTTGATACGCTCTACGACTTCGGGACGTCGAACGAGTTTCAACTCCTCTAATTCTTTTTCTAGTTTTTCCTTTTCTTCAAGGGTCATTGGGTAAGTTTTTTCTGCCATTTTTTTAACTTTCTTTTCTATTTCTTTTTTAAAACAAAATTATGTGGAAAACCACATAATTTTAGTTTGAACTACTTGCTTGAGGTAACTTGCTATTGATATGCTCTGCAACGTTTTGATCATGTTCTTCTTTTGTTGTTGCAAAGTATACTTTACCGTCTTCAACATTGGCTACAAAGTACAAGTACTCACTCTTTGTCTGGTTTACACTTGCTTCAATCGCATCCGAACTTGGGCTATCAACCGGTCCAGGCATGAGGCCAAGGTGTGTGTAAACATTGTATGGTGAATCAATCGTTGTATCAATTCCAGCGTCATCTGCTAAACTAATCTTTTGACCAAGTTTTCCTTGAGCATATAGGATAGCGATATTACTTTGAAGTGGCATACCGGCATTCAAGCGGTTATAGAAGACACCTGCGATTTTCTTGCGGTCTTCGGTCTTAGCACCTTCTTTTTCGACAAGAGAAGCAATGCTGAGCAATTCATTAACTGTCAGATTCTTTTCTTTGATCGTAGCGTAGTATGGTGACATAGCCTTGTCCATAGCAGCTACCATCTCATCAATCAAACTTTCAACAGTTGTGCTGTCTTTGATCGTATAGGTTGCTGGGAAAAGGTAGCCTTCAAGACGATAACGAACGCCACTGTCTTTTGTTGGAAGACTTCCAAGTAGGTTTGGATACTTGGCTACTAATTGTGAGATAAAGGTCTCATCTTGAACTTTTGCCAAGAAAGCATCCGCAGTAAGAGGTTCTTTAAATTCACCTTGAAGTTGTCCTACTGTTTGAGCGATTTGCTCTAATGTATAGCCTTCTGGAATGGTCAAGTTTGCAAGAACAGGTGCCTGAGCTTCAGGAGTCCCACCTTTTTGCAATTCTTGAATCAACTCATCCGTACTCATACTCTTCTTCAAGTTGTAATAACCTGACTTCAAGTTAGCATGGCTATAGTATTTAGCATAAAGGCTAAAGATCAGTCCATGTTTAACCAAACCAGATTTTTCCAAGGTGCTTCCAATTTCTTGAACGTTTGCTCCGTCTGGGATTTGAACCGTTACATAGTCCTTAGAGCTCGCATCAACAGGTTTCAAAGAATCTTGAACGTAACCATAACCAAAGTAACCACCGACTGCAACGAGTACTAGGAGAACTAGAACTGTTACTAGGCAACCTTTGGCTTTTGATTTTTTCTTTTTCTTAGTTGATGTTGCACCTTGACGACGACTACGACGCGGAGCATCAGCTAATCCACTGCTAGATTCTGTAGAAACAGGCTCTACTCTTTCAGGCATCCCTGGGGTGATTTCCTCTTTCTTGTCTTCTGTTTTATAGGTTACGGCAACCTTAGTCGGAGTATCGTTAAATTCTTTTTCTTCGGGTTTAAGCTCAACTGGTTCTACCTTAGGTTGAACGGGTTCCACTACAGGTTCTTCAGCCAGATGAATCGGCTCTACTAGAGGTTCTTCAGATTCTACAACTTCAATCTTGTCGATGATTGGCTGTCTAATCTCTTTCTCTTCTTGGTCATCCGTTTCATCAGTTCTAGCACTTGAAAGTGGAGGAACACTTGGTGCATTCTTTAGAATTTTATCGACAACAGACAGGGAATCAGCCATCAACTCTTCTGTTGATGTTTCTGGTTCAAGATCTGAAGGAGTTGCTGAACTAGCTTGAGATGATGAAGCCGTCAGATTTGGAATCTCTACTTCTTTCTCTCTTCTATCTTGTTCTTTTACTCTTTCTAAATCACGTAGAATCTGCTCTTTAAAGCTTAATTTTTCTTCTTCTCTTGATTTTTCAGTCAAAAGCATTACCTCCTTGTTGACAATCCATAATATTATATCTTAAAAGTCGTAGAAAAGCAACCAACTAGGGCATTCCCTAGCTAGTTTTATTGATTTTCAGGCTGCCAGACCATATCATACCATGTTTCCCCAGCAAAGTTTGACTGGGATATTCCTTCATTAACAAAGCCGTGCTTTTCATAATAGGCGATAAGGTAATCATGACACGTCAGATTAATGCCCTCTCGCTCATGTTCTAAAGCGACTTCTTTCAAAGCCCTTAATAGTCTTTTCCCCACTCCCAAAGCTTGTGCTTCCTTGGCAATAGATAGGCAAGTCACAGAAATATAACCTCCAGGTTGATGGCTATAGTCTTTTATTTCTTCTGTAAATGACTGATCATGTAGATGGCGGTGTGGGACGACTGGACCTTCGATATAACCAAGAATATTCCCCTCTTTTTCAGCTACCAGAAAACTGGTCTGAATTTCCTGCAAATGGGCCTCAAAGACCGAACGAGGAATGGCTTCCTCCAGTGAAAAATTCTCCAGCTCTATCTCTATAATCCGATCTAAATCCGAAAATCTTGCTTGTCTGATTTTCATATTTCCTCCTGATAAAAGGGATTTCCCCAAATCAGATACCATTCAGAGCCACTGCCATAATGACTCTCGGTCACTTCTTCTTCAACAAAGCCATTCATTTCAAAATATGATAGTAGTTCATCAGGACTCTGCAAAAGAATACCTTGATAATCTAGTTCGACTGTCACCTGTTTCAAGGCTGCAAGAAGAAGAGTTCCCAGCCCCTGTCCCCAATGGTCAGGATGAATAGTCAAGGATTTTACTTCTATCCATTTGGGATGAAGAGACTGAGCTTCTCCCAAAACATAGCCCACGAGCTGATTTTCATCCCCAGCTACAAGAAAGGTACCCGCAGTCTTGCGGATACTCTCTTCTAAGGATTGGTGGCTAAGTGTCTCTTCTGATGAAGGATTGGCTTCTTCAATCGCCAACATTTCTTCTAAATCTGATAGGGTAGCTTGCCTTATAGTGATTGGAATTTCCATCTGTTTTCCTTATTGGACATTGCTTGTCAAGTTAGACAAGAGACGTTCAAATGAATATTCATAGGTTTGGATATCTCCAGCACCCATAAAGACGTAAACAGCATTATCATGGTCTAGGAGTGGAGAAACATTTTCAACAGTGATAACCTGGTGTTTCTTGTTAATTTTATTGGCTAAGTCTTCTACTTTGACATCACCATGGTCCACCTCACGAGCTGATCCATAGATTTGCGCTAGGTAGACGGCGTCTGCTTGATTCAAAGCATGGGCAAATTCGTCCAACAAGGCAATGGTTCTTGTAAAAGTATGTGGTTGGAAGATTGCCACGATTTCCTTGCTTGGGTATTTTTGACGAGCCGCATCCAAGGTCGCAATGATTTCTGTTGGATGGTGGGCAAAGTCATCAATAATCACTGTATCATTGACAATTTTCTCAGTGAAACGACGCTTAACACCTGCAAAGGTTTTCAAGTGTTCACGGACCAAGTTCAAATCAAAACCAGCTGTGTAAAGAAGACCAATAACAGCTGTCGCATTCATAATATTGTGACGACCAAAGGTTGGAATGTGGAATTGACCCAACTCTTGACCACGGAAATGAACGGTGAATGTTGAACCAGTCGTAGAACGAAGAAGATCGCTAGCTACAAAGTCATTGCCCTCAGCTTCAAAACCATAGTAATAGATTGGCGCATTGGCTGTGATTTTACGCAACTCAGCATCCTCACCGTATACAAACAAACCTTTAGTAATTTGTTTGGCATAGTCGTTAAAGGCATTGAAAACATCCTCTAGACTTGTAAAGTAGTCTGGATGGTCAAAGTCAATGTTGGTGATGATAGAGTATTCTGGGTGGTAAGGCATGAAGTGACGCTCATATTCGTCTGATTCAAAGACAAAATATTTGGCATTTGCTGAGCCGCGACCTGTCCCGTCACCAATCAAGAAGCTGGTATCTGTGATGTGAGACAAGACGTGTGACAACATACCTGTTGTTGAAGTTTTTCCATGAGCTCCTGCCACTCCCATGCTGACAAAGTCGCGCATAAAGCTACCTAGGAATTCATGGTAACGTTTGTAGCTGATACCATTTTGATCCGCATAGGCGATTTCAACGTTATTATCTGGACGGAAGGCATTCCCGGCGATAATTTCTAGATCACCTTGCAAATTCTTTTCATCAAACGAAAGAATGGTAATTCCTGCTTGCTCTAAACCACGTTGTGTAAAGTAGTACTTTTCAACATCTGACCCTTGAACCTTATGTCCCATTTGGTGCAACATCAAGGCCAAGGCACTCATCCCTGATCCTTTAATTCCAATAAAATGATATGTCTTTGACATGTTTTTCTCCCTTATTCAGTGATTCTTGTCAGGTTCAACTCTTGGGCAACCTGACGTTCCTGTTCTGATTGCTTATTCTTTTTATTATAAATTTGGCTCTTCTTCAGAAAATCATAGTTGTTCTTTTTAGCTTTTCCAGCTTGATTTTCTAAAGTCGGAGTCACTACTTGTCCAGCTTCTTCAGCTAAAATATAGTGGGACTGTCTCAAGTTTTTGCTAAATTTGGCAAACTCACCTGGATTTTCCTTTTGAAATGGTGCTGTTGGTTGGTTTCCTTGACGAACAAGTGTTGAACCATTGTGTCGTCTAGTATGACTAACATCCTGAGTCAAATACTTGGCTGAACGTTTCTTTTTCAAGTCCGCACGCGCCTCTTCTCGAGCCAATTCAGCATAGGTTTTTTCAACTTTTTTGGGTTCTGAGCTCGGTTTTGACTCCTTATTAACCACTGAAGAAACTACGGTTTCTTCTTCATTGATAGGAGACCATTCCAAATAGTTCTTATCGCGGTAATCACCTTTGATATTGCTAATAAAGTCTGACTCATCGTACAAGTCCATGACTGGCATTTTGGTCAGCATGATTTCATCATCTGACACCAATGGAAATCGATCTTGTTTCATTTTGTATTTCCTTTCAACACTTCATTATAGCGTATTGTCTTGATTTTTCAAGTGCTGGCTTCAGAAATTCCCAAAATTTCACGAATTTCTGCCAGACTGAGGCTCGCACGCGACTCTGTACCATCTAAAACTTGGGAAACCAAATGCTTTTTCTGTTCTTGAAGTTCTTGAATTTTTTCTTCAATGGTTCCTTTCGTAATCAAGCGATAAACCTCTACCTTCTGCTCCTGTCCCATACGATGGGCACGTCCGATAGCTTGGGCTTCAACCGCAGGATTCCACCAGAGGTCCACTAGGATGACGGTATCAGCACCCGTTAGATTGAGACCAACACCACCCGCCTTAAGGGAGATGAGAAAGGCATCTCTCTCCCCTTGGTTAAAGGCCTTGGTCATCTCCTGTCTGTCTTGAGCTGGAGTTGAACCTGTGATTTTGAAGGAAGTCAAGCCCAAGTCTGGGAGTTCTTGCTCGATTTTTTCCAACATTCCTTTGAACTGGGAGAAAATCAAGACCCGATGCCCACCATCAGCCACTTGTAGCAATAAATCTCGGAGACTATCGAGTTTACCACTGGCTCCCTGGTAATCGTCCATGAAGAGGGCTGGCGTATCGCAGATCTGGCGCAATCGCATGAGGCCAGATAAAATTTCTACCCGGCTTCTCTGGAATTCTTGATCGGTCACTTGCGCTAGGCGGTCTCGCATCTGTTGCAACTGGGCGAGATAGATGGCCTTCTGTTGGTCTTCCAGTTCATTTTTATAGACGACTTCGATCAGGTCAGGTAGTTCTGTAAGAACTTCTTCTTTCTTACGCCTCATGACGAAAGGCTTGATAAACTGCGCGACTCGGTCAGCCGGTAATTTCATAAACTCCTTTTTACTTGGTAAGAGCCCCGGAAGCACAATTTGGAAGATAGACCACAACTCTCCTAAATGATTTTCGATGGGTGTACCTGACAAAGCAAAAACTGCTGGCACCACAAACTGGCGCAAACTCTGAGCAATCTTGGTTTGGGCATTTTTCATGACCTGAGCTTCATCTAAGAAGAGAAAATCAAAAGCCATCTCTTGATAAAGCTCGCTGTCTTGACGAAAGGTGGCATAGCTAGTCACATAGATTTGGTGATTTTCAGAAAGAATTGCTTCTCGATTCGCTTTCAAACCATGAACGACAGCCAAATCCAACTGTGGGGCAAATTTCCTAAATTCATCTGCCCAATTGTAGATCAAACCTGACGGAGCCAAAATCAAGACCCGACCATCTTCTGTCACCTGACTAGTCAAAAAAGCAATAGTTTGCAGTGTTTTTCCCAGTCCCATATCATCGGCTAGGATGCCACCAAAGCCATAGTGATGAAGCATCTGGAGCCAACGAACACTCTTTTCCTGATAGTCTCTCAAACTCGCCTGCACCCGTATATCTCCCAAAGGAAAATCCTCTGGATGAGTCAAATCATGAGCTAAATGCTGAAATTCTTCCGAGAAAGAGATCCTGTTTCGACCTTCAAAAAGCTGAGAAAGGCTATAAGCCAGAGATTTTCGCGCTTGGAAAGAACCATCTTTTAGCTCAACCCCCAGTTCCTGCAAATTTTGACGAATCTGCTTGGTTTCCTCATCAAAAAAGTACACTTGATCAGAAGAGCTGATATAGAAATCCTGATTGCTGGTCAGGGCTTTAAGAGCTTGATCAATCTCTTCTTGGGCAATCCCTTGGAAATCAAATTGAATTTCCAACAGTCCTCCCTTGGACTCAATCTGAACCTGAGGAGCTTGGACGCTGTAGAGCTGATTCATCTCATCAGACAAGAAAACCTGACCCAACTTCTCAAAAGCTGGAATCGTATGGTGAAAGAAAGAATAAACCACTTCTGGCTTCAAAGCCTGTCTCCAAGACTGAAAATCAGCCTCAAAACCAGCCCCTAAACAGACTTGAAATAGCTGGTTTTCCAAGACGGCATCGCTTGAAAATGGTAATTGTTCCAGCTGTTGACGACTAGTTACCTTAACATCTCCATAGTCAAACTGAATATTCAAGCGGATGCGGCCGTCATCCTCCCTATCAAAGTAAAAGATTGGTGAAAAGGGTCTGATTTGCAAGCGCTCAGGAGCAGAAACTGTGCCCAGCTGTCCAAACAAAGGCAGACAGGCAGCCAGACGGTCACGATCACTGTTGTCAAACTGGAGGCATTTTCTCCCTCTTTCCTCCTGAGGAAGCTCCTTGATTTCCTTTAGGAGGCTGATTTGTTTAGGATTTAAGAGATAAAGATTCCCCTTACGAAAGAGAACCGCTCCCCCATAGAATACGTTGATTCGCTCACTTTCAGAAATCTCCATCTCAAAATAATCAGGATACTCCTGCACGGAAAAAGAGAACAGTTCTGCATCTGGATCTAAATCATGAAAGAGAAGATTTTCATAACTAGTAATCTGATGTTCGAAATGAAAATCCTCCAAATTCATCAGCAACTCCACTCCCTGTTCAAAAAAGGTCAGAGGGAAAAAGAGGTGACGACCTTGATTGGGGAAAAAGAGGTCTTGACTCAGTCCCTCCTCAATCAAGCCACATAAAAAAGTAAGAACTTCTTGACTAGCTGTATCAAAAGCATCCCAAGACAAGTCATTTTCATAGTGTTTCCCAATCATATATGATTTTCGAAGGACTAAGACCTTCAAAAAGAGAGGGATGTCACGAATGACATAATATTTTTGACTATCAACTAAACCGATTCGGAGAGTCCAAAGGAGACGATTGGTTCCAGCTTCTACCTGGCCTTGAGCCGACAAAGTGTAGATTTTCTCTCTCTTCTGAGGTTGAATACGCTCCAAAAAACTACCACCAAAACTAACCTTGGTTTCGACCTCTTCTTGCTCTTCATGTCCTTTTTCTAAGGCTTGTAAAATCACCTGGCCTTCTTCATCGTTCTTCAGATAATGCTCAAGCGCTGCGAGGTGAAGACAGTAACCTCTTTTTTGGAAAAAATCACAAGCACAAAAAACAAGATCATCCTCTAAACTGTAGCGCAAGTCTTCTCCCGCCACACGAGTATAGAGGCGATTTCCTTTTTCCTTGATAATCTCAATGTTGCCTGTCTCATAGAGAGTAACACCCTCCATGCGCAACTTTCCTGGAATCAATTTAGCCATAGTTACCCCTTTATCTTATCTTTTCATTATACCACATTTTCCCCTATGAAAATAGCCTTCTAGGAAGACTTTTCTCCTAGAAGGCTCGATTTTAAAGTGTATCAAAAGTGGTCACGATGCGTTGGCAAACTTCTTCCAAAAGTGTTTTAGGCATAGCAACATTGAGGCGGGCATGAAGAGTTCCCTCCTCTCCAAAGTCCAAACCTCGGTTCAAGATAACCTTGGCTTCATTCTTCAAAAGCTCTTGCAAGCGGTCATCCGTTAGGTCATAGGCTGAAAAATCAAGCCAGATCAAGTAGGTACCTTGTGGTTTCATGACCTTAATCTTGGTTTCGTTGCCCAAAACATCCACTACATAGTTAATGTGGTCCTCGATGACTTCTTTTAACTCTCCTAACCAGTCCTTACCATAACGGTAGGCAGCTTCTGTCGCCAAATAACCCAAGCCTGAGATTTCATGCTGGTTATTGGCCAACTGGCGTTTTTGGAAAGCAACACGAAGCTTGGGATTTTCAATAACTGCATAGGAATTCTTGGTCCCAGCAATATTAAAGGTCTTAGTGGCACTGCTCAAGATAAGGGCGAAGTCTTTAAAAGCAGGATCAATGGTATTAAAAGACTGGTGTTTGTGACCAAAGAGTGCCAAATCTTGGTGAATCTCATCTGAAACCAACAAAACACCATGTTTTTGGCAGAGATGCCCAATCTTTTCTAACACTTCCTTTTCCCAAACACGTCCACCAGGATTGTGGGGATTGCAAAGGATATAAAGCTTCACATCCTCTTCCACCAATTCCTTCTCCAACTGGTCAAAGTCAATCTCAAACAGCCCATCCTTTTCCACCAAAGAATTGGTAATCAATCTGCGATTGTTCAGTTTGACACTGCGGGCAAAAGGTGGATAGACCGGTGTGTTAATCAGAACAGCCTCTCCTTCTTTTGTAAAGGCTTGAATAGCTGTTGAAATGGCTGGTACCACTCCCTCTATAAAGACGAGGGCATCCTTGTCAAAGTGATAGCCGTGTTGTGTAGCTTCCCAGTCCTGAACCGACTCAATCAAAGCATCACTGGCATAGGTATAGCCATAGACCAACTGATCTGCGTAGGCTTGTACAGCTTGTCGAACCTCAGGCAAAACCACAAAGTCCATATCTGCTATCCAGGCTGGTAGAACTTCGCGATCAGCTTCCGCTTCTTTCCATTTATAGGTATGGTGCCCAAAACGATTGGGCAGGCTTGTAAAATCATATTTTCCCATATCTATCTTATCCTTCCAAAGCTTGGCGCAAGTCCGCAATCAAATCTCTAGCATCCTCAATTCCAATGGATAAACGCAAGAGGTCATCTGTTAAGCCATAGGAATGGCGCACTTCTGCTGGAATATCCGCATGAGTCTGAGTTGTCGGATAGGTGATCAGACTCTCTACCCCACCCAAACTTTCCGCAAAAGAGAATACTTTCAAGCTATTTAAAATATGAGGAATACGTTTTTCGTCCACTACTTTAAAGGAAATCATGCCTCCACGTCCTGTATAGAGAACTTCCTTGACTGCAGGTGAACCTTTCAGATAGGTCACAATTTCTCGTGCATTAGCTGTCGAACGCTCCATACGCAGAGACAAGGTCTTAAGACCACGAATCAACTGATAACTATCAAACGGCGACAAAACAGCACCAGTCGTATTGAGATTGTAGAACAGTTGTTCATATAGTTCTAAACTATTAGTCACAACCACCCCAGCTAAAACATCATTGTGCCCTGCTAGATACTTGGTAGCAGAATGAAGAACGATATCCGCACCATCTTCAATCGGACGTTGGTAAATTGGACTGTAGAAGGTATTGTCCACCACTACCTTGGCACCTTTGGTATGAGCAAGTTTTGTAAGTTTTGCAATATCAAATTCCAACATCAAGGGATTGGTTGGTGTTTCGATATAGAGAACATCCACATCTTTCTCTAACTCAGCAATTAGCTCTTCTTCTGTATTGGCATAGGTAAAATGGAAACGGCCTTCTTGCTCCACTTGGTTGAACCAACGGAAAGAGCCTCCATAAAGATCACGCACAGCCAAGACTTTACTTCCTACTGGAAAAACACTAAAAGCTAGTACAATCGCAGCCATACCTGAGCTTGTCGCTAGGGCATAGTCTGCTGATTCGATTGCCGCCAAGACTTCCTCCGCCTTACTGCGAGTTGGGTTTTTGGTACGAGTATAGTCAAATCCCGTAGACTGACCGAACTCCGGATGCTGATAAGTGGTTGAAAAATGAAGCGGTGTTACCAAGGCACCTGTAGCCTCATCTGACTTGATCCCAGCCTGGGCCAAAATTGTGTTGATGTGTAGTTCTTTGCTCATACAATACCTCCAAATCTATAGTAACTATTGTACCACTTATTTTTACTAACTCATTTTCTTGTTTTCAAGAGCTAGTTATAGTTTCAAACTATATAAAAACGATAGTTCCTTGAGAAACTATCGTTTTTCCTGTTGAATAGACTGGTTATTTAACGTGTTTTGCCAGTTCTTCTTGGGCTTTTTTATTTGATTCTTCTTTTTCTTTCAGCCATTTTTCTTTAGCTTTTTCATACTCATCAGTCGTTACAGTCTTATCTTGTAACTTGAGATACTTGTATGATTCGACACCCTTATTTCCAGCTTGTGAGAATGGTGATGAGAATGGAACTGTCTTTCTCAAGGTCGGTGTTCCACCCTGAGAAACGTTTGGAATTGCAAGGGCGCTATCAACGAGCCAAGCTTGAATTTCAGCATATTTTTCATAACGTTTTGCTGGTTCTTGCTCCTTGTTCGCTTCTTCTAACATTTGAGTGTAAGTATCCAGACCAACTGCCTTAGCCTTGTCATTGACCTCACCTGGTTCTAGACCAATGTTTTGCAACATACCACCGTTATTGACATTTAAGATATCAAGATAACTTGATGGATCCAAGTAGTCCGCACTCCAACCGCCATTATAGATATCAAAATCTTTTTGAGCTGCAGTTTGAGCGAGGTAACTAGAGTTGTTAAAGTCATCTGTTGATATCTGTTGGATATCGATAACCACATTCTCAGCTCCTAGAACAGATTCGATGGATTGTTTCAAAGAGCTCGCTTCAAGTACACCTTTTTTAGCTGATTGGTCAACTGATACATCCAAGTGGATTGGGAATTGCACACCCTTAGCTTCCAATTCTTTCTTAGCTTCTGCAAATTTAGCCTTAGCTTTATCAGGATTGTAGTATGGGTCTTGCGCGTCCGCAAAATTGATTCCTTGCCATTCTTGGCCATAGTTGACCATCTTTTCTGAAACAACATCGCCAAAGTCTTTTCCGTTGATGCTTACAAATGTTGGAGGTACAACCAAGTTACGAATAATCTTTGTTGCTCCGTCCTCCCCTTGAGATTGTGCTCCATAGGCTGTACGGTTGTATGCATAGTTAAAGGCTTGACGGAAGTTTTTATTCAGAACTGCTTCTTGGGTTGATTTCTTTTCGATATCTGAGGACTTAGAAGTGAAGTTATAAGATTTTCTGTCCAAGTTGAAGTTCAAGTAATAAGAAGTTGCATTTTGCATACTATAGATGATGTTATCCTTGTTCTTCTCTTTAATTCCTTCAAAGCTTGAGCTATTTGGATAGAGACGCGCGTAGCTATAGACTCCTTCTACGAAGTTACGTGCTAGTGCATCTTGGTCACTACCATCATAATAGGCCAATTTCACACCATCCACAAAGACATTTTTTTCATCCCAGTAGTTGGGATTTTTCTTGAATTCGATAACAGATTTTGAAACAAACGATTTCATTAAGAAAGGTCCATTGTACAAAATACTAGAAGGGTCTACCTTACCAAAGTCATCCCCTTTTGATTTTAAGAAATCTGCATTGACAGGGAAGAGAATGGTTGAAGTTGTTTTAGAATTCCAATAAGATTCTGGACGTGTCAAAGTGTACTGAACTGTTTGGTCGTCAATCGCCTTAACACCGACAGTTGAAAAGTCACTTGTTTTCCCGTTGATATAGTCATCCAAACCTGCTACAGAGTCTTGAACCAGGTACAAGGCTTCGGATTTTTTATCAGCAGCATATTTCAAACCTGTCACAAAGTCTTGGGCCGTTACAGGGGCGTATTCTTCACCCTCATAAGTATACCATTTTGCATCCTTACGCAATTTGTAAGTATAGGTCAAACCGTCCTGAGAAACAGTCCAATCCTCTGCCAACGATGGAACATAGTTACCGTATTGGTCATTTTCCATCAACCCATCCACCAAATTGGTCACGATGTCATTGGTTGTTGCACGGTTTTCTGCAAGATAGTTCAAACTAGATGGATCGCTCGAATAAACATAGTTATATGTTTTAGAAGCGCTACTTGAATTTCCACATGCGCTCAGTAGAATACCAGCGCTTAACACGACACTTGCAAGTGTCAGATACTTGGCCTTAGACTTTTTCATTTCCAGAACCTCCTGTTTAAAAGTTTTGTCTTATTATACAGCTTTAGTTTTATTTAGTCAAGTAATTTCTAAAGAAAAACTTAAAAAAACATATTTTTTGCTCTTGATTTTAGAAAAAGTTCTCTTTTTTTAAGAAAAATGTAGTATAAAAACCTTTCTGTTAAAGAAAGGTTAAATTCATTACTTTTATTTATAAATCTTTTTACGATATTTTCAATCGTGTACGTAGCCGGTCTGCTTGAGCTTTGCCGATTATCTTGTCTAAGAGTCGTGTCCGTAGGCTCATCAAACCATAAAGACCTCCTCCAAGCCCTCCGATGAGAGCCACATAAAGGAAACTCCAAAAACGTCCACTTGGTTGGAAGACAAAACCGAGTAGCCACTGCAAGAAGCCAACTAGGATAAACATGACAAGGGTCAAGATGGTAATCAAAATGGTTCGCTTCAATATAATCTTTCGACGAGCACCCGTTACCTGGCAGATGTCTCGGTACATCAGGACATTCGGAATAATCAAACCGATAGTCGTTGAAATCAAGGGACCATAGCTATGGAAAATAGCAATGGTTGGCAATTGCAAGACAATCTTAGCAATGGAACCATAGATGAAGTATAGAACTGCCTTGCGGTTTCGGAACATGGCCTGAAGCATAGGAGACAAGACCATATACAAGCCTAGGATAGTAGACTGCAAAACTGCAAAGACAAATAAGCCCATGGCCAGACTATCTGGCTTACCGTAAAAAACTGTATAAAGAGGCTCCCCTACCATGACCACTCCAACCGTTGCAGGCAGTAGAAATAAGAAGAGCATGGTAAGGCTATCTTGGACTAGGCGAGCCGCCGCCTGCAAGTCGCCTTTTACATAGTTTTCCGTCAACAGCGGCAAGCCGACACTCCCGATTGAAACTCCCACAGAGATTAAAATCATAGTAATTTTATTAGGATTGGCTGAGAAATAAGAAAACATGACAACCAAGTCTTCATTGCTGTAGTTAGTAAACCACTTCATACTATTGATAAAGGTCATCTGGTCTAAGATTTGGAAGAGTTGAATGGCTGATCCTGTCAGGATAAAGGGAATGGCTTCCTTGATGGTATCGACTAAGAGTCGCTTACTATTGATCTTATCCCGTGTTTCAAAAACTCTTTTAAGCAAACCTTCTTGGGCAAGGAAATAAATCAAGACTGCAAAACTTGCCACCATCCCCACAAAGGCCGCAAAGGTCGATTGGGTAACGGCTGATAAGTAGTCACCAGAACCCATCTTCATAATGAAGAAGGTTGCCATCAACATCCAGATAACACGGATTACCTGCTCGGCGATTTGACTCATAGCATAGGGTTTCAGGTTATTCATCCCTTGGAAGAATCCTCTGATGACACTCATAGATGGGAAAATCAAGACCGCCCAAGCCAAGCTCTGCATGATGGGAATCAGGTCTTTCCCCACACCTGACAAATCTGCTAACCAGGGAGAAAAGAGATACAAGACCAAGGCAAAGACTAAGCCCAAGCCCGTCATAAAGCTTAAGAAACTCCGAATCAAGGCAAAGCTATGCTCTTCTTCTCGCATGGTATTGTACTTAGCCACTTGTTTGGCGACCGCAACGGGGATACCCGCTGTCGAAATCAGCAAGAACCAGGCGTAAATGTTATACCCCATGGTAAAGAGTCCGTTTGCCTTAGCTGCATAGGTCCCCATCCAGATATACCAGGGAATAATGTAGATAGCACCAAGGAGGCGACTAATAAAGTTACTAGCTGTTAGCCAAGCAGTCCCTCGCAACATCTGGGCTTGCTGGTGATTGTTTTCGTTAGACATAGCTTCCTCATTCAATTTTGATAACTAGGAAAAGTTCCTTATCTTCCATTATAAACTTTTCCTTGTTACTTGTAAAATTCGGGCTTGAAGTTTATAATAGAAAGTATGATTAAGATTGAAACCGTATTAGATATTTTCAAGAAAGATGGCCTTTTTCGCGAGATTATTGATCAAGGACATTACCACTACAACTACAGTGAGGTTGTTTTTGATAGCATCAGTTACGACAGCAGAAAAGTAAAAGAAGGCACTCTTTTTTTTGCAAAAGGTGCTGCCTTTAAAAAAGAATACCTCCTATCCGCTATAAGTCAGGGCTTAGCTTGGTATGTCGCAGAAAAGGACTACGAAGTCGGTATCCCCGTCATCGTTGTGAACGATATCAAAAAAGCCATGAGTTTAATTGCGATGGAATTCTATGGCAATCCACAAAAAAAACTCAAAATTCTCGCTTTCACAGGGACCAAAGGAAAGACAACAGCAGCTTACTTTGCTTACCACATCCTATCTCAACGCTACCCAACAGCCCTCTTGTCAACTATGAACACAACTCTGGATGGCGAGACCTTCTTTAAATCTTCCTTCTCAACGCCTGAAAATATCGATCTTTTTGACATGATGGCTCAGGCTGTTAAGAATGGAAGAACCCATCTTGTAATGGAAGTCTCTAGCCAAGCCTATCTTGTTCATCGAGTCTATGGTCTGACCTTTGATGTAGGTGTCTTTCTTAACATCACTCCTGACCATATCGGTCCGATTGAGCATCCTAGCTTTGAAGATTACTTCTACCACAAACGTCTCTTGATGAAAAATAGCCGAGCAGTTGTCATTAACAGCGACATGGACCACTTTTCTGTATTGAAAGAACAAGTGGAAGATCAAGAACATGACTTCTATGGTAGCCAGTCAAGTAACCAAATCGAGAACTCCAAAGCCTTTAGCTTTTCCGCTACAGGTAAACTCGCTGGTGATTATGATATCCAACTCATCGGTCACTTCAATCAAGAAAATGCCGTTGCTGCAGGACTTGCCTGTCTTCGTCTAGGTGCCAGTCTTGAAGATATCAAAAAAGGGATCGCTGCAACCCGCGTCCCTGGACGTATGGAAGTTCTCACTCAGAAAAATGGAGCCAAGGTCTTCATAGACTATGCTCACAATGGTGACAGTCTGAAAAAACTGATTTCTGTTGTTGAAACCCATCAAACTGGAAAGATCGCTCTGGTTCTCGGTTCGACTGGAAACAAGGGTGAAAGTCGTCGCAAAGACTTTGGACTCCTTCTCGATCAACATCCTGAAATTCAAGTCTTTCTAACTGCGGATGACCCCAACTATGAAGATCCAATGACCATTGCTGAAGAAATCAGTAGCTATATCAGTCATCCTGTTGAAAAGATTGTCGATCGTGAACAAGCCATCAAGGCAGCTATGGCCATCACAAATCAAGAACTCGATGCCGTGATTATTGCTGGTAAGGGAGCTGATTGCTACCAGATCGTCCAAGGAAAGAAAGAAGATTATCCTGGAGATGCGGCTATCGCAGAACGTTATCTATAAAAAAATCAAGGGAAGCATTCCCTTGATTTTTTTAGTCTTCTTTCTTAAATGAATTTTTAAGACCTTCAACGGCACCTTCTACAGCACCTTTAGCATCTTCAACTACTTCTTTTGCTTTCGCAACTGTTTTTTCTACAGCGCCTTCTGCTTCTGTCTTGCTATCGCCAGTAACTTTACCAAATCCTTCTTTGATAGCACCAGTTGCTTGATCCAATTTATTTTCAAGTGACATAGCTCTGTCTCCTTTTGTTTTAATACGATAATGGTTATCGCTTACATTTAGTTTATGCTTATTCTTTAGCAAAGTCAAACAATCTGCTCAAAATGAAGCAATTAAGGTAAATAGAAAGTCAATCGTTCCTTGTCAAAGTCAACAGCCAACTCATACTTCCCTTCTTCGTTTTGCACAACATAGCCCAAGACGACTAGACTCTCAACGAAGATATCACGGCGTTTCTGTATCAGCTGGTCTTTTTTGAGAAACTTCAGTAAAAAGGTCGTCATATACTTGAGGGCATACTCAGGATTGACATCTCCCAAAATGGCATAGAGTTCCTGCTGCTTTTCTGTCAAAGGATATTGATTCTTGACCTTGTAGAAATAATTAGACAGGGTCATCTTTTCTCTAGCAAAATCTGTAGATTCGACTAAAATGGCAGCATTGGTTTGATTGCGCAATTCTGTCTCAAAAGTCTTCTCTAACAGAGCATGATAAACTGGACTGTCCTCTCTGATAAAAATTTCTTGGTCAAGGGTTAGATTGTCTATCGATTCTAGAAAAGAGAGATTGAGAAAATAGCGTTTGTTGTCCCTTCGGATCAAACCGGCCTTAATATACTCTTCCATGAGTTTATCAACTGCTACATCTGGAAACTGGGCCTTGATTTCTCGAAGGATCACATCGTCATGCTGGTCCAGATAGTCCACCAAATCTATAAAAAATGGCTGCCGAGTCAAACGAGAGGGATTAAAAATCTGAATCATGAAGATTCCTTTCTTTACATTCTAAAAGAGGGGATGCTGCTAGTTGACTAGGATTGGTCCCTGGCTGATTCAGAGGCACAGGAAATTTGAGTTTCCTGTAATATTCCCTCCAAAAATCACTAATCTCCTGCTCCCCATCACCAAATTTCATGGGAATAGTTTCAAAAATCGGTAGGATTTCAGCGATATACTGGGAGCAATAAAAGCCATTCCCATCCGGATAAAAAGAGGCATTATAGGGTGCACCCAAATGTTTGCTAGCTCTCTCCTTTACCAAGTCAGCTTCCAGCTCTGGATAGACATAAAGATCGTAGAGATGAGTTGGTTCAAAAAAATCAGCTGGTTCTTGACAAATGACACCAGCTTGCCCACTAGCATGGTAGATGAAACCGTCCAAAAAAATGGCTACATGACTATAGTTACCGGTAGAAGCCAGGATGGCCTGCCCCATATCTGAAAGGTCCTTCACAAAAATCAAATCACCATTTTCTAACATCTTTCTCTCCTAGAAAAAAAGGAGCCGAAACCCCTTTAGCTATATGGAAAACACTGTTTTCTCGTGTCAATCTCCAGTCAAATAATTACCATTTAAATAATTCATTAAATATATTATAAGAATCACTCTAGCTGAAAATAATAAAGCAGACCCAAACTTCCAAAAGACAGAGCTAAGTATAGGATTCCTATTTGCAATCCATACAAATGCCAAAAACTACCACTAACTAAAATAAAAATCGATGTCTCAGCAACGAGGCGATGCCATTTTTTAAAAGCATGTGGAGATTTTGGTGCCATATATCGCGCCCAAAATAAGATTAATAGAACTGCTAGAAGAAAAAATAGGAATTTTTCCAGCCAAGAAATTTGTATCACAGACACGGAGAAAAGACCAAGGATTGCCACAACCTCAACCAAAAAGCGCAGTCCTTCAATCAATCGCATCATGCTATCACCTTCTATAAATAGTCAAATTAACAGTTCCAAATATTCATTAAGAATTACCCATTAAAGCTTTCAGTCAACTGAGGCACCACTTGTTTCTTACGTGAAACAGCACCTGGAAGGAAAGCGTGGTTGTTTTCAAGTTTGAAGTTGAAGGCAGCTTCCACCTTGTCCATGTTTGATCCAAGAGCCAAAATTTCTGAGTTTGAGTTGACGATGTCTGTAATCATCAAGACAAAGTCTGAGTAGCCGTTTGCTGCATTAGCCGCTTGCATTGCTGCTTCGATTTCAGCTTGGCGTTCCAAGACTTCAGCAATATCAACTGTATTAACTTGGGCAACACGAACCTTATTTCCGTTGAGTTCAAATGTCTTAGCATCGATATCAATCAATTCTTCAGCAGATTTACTAGCCAAGTTTGTACCAGCTTTCAGCATAGCCAAACCGTACTCTTCCAAGTTGACACCAGCTAATTCAGCCAATTCAGGCGCAATCACTTTATCAGATGGGTGTGTTGTTGGTGATTTCAAAAGAAGGGTATCTGAAATCAAACCTGAAAGCATCAATCCTGCGATTTCTTTAGGAACAGCTACACCATGTTCTTTGAACATGCGGTAAACAATAGATGAAGCTGATCCAACTGGTTCCAAGCGCATGTAAAGTGGGCTGGCAGTTTCAAAGTTAGCCACACGGTGGTGGTCCACAACACCGTAAACTTCTACTTCAGCGATATCTGATACAGATTGTTGGAATTCATTGTGGTCAGTTAAGATAACTTGCTCTGCACCTTCTGCTTTAGCAGATGTGATGACGCGTGGTGCTTCTACACCAAAATAGTTCAAAACAAAGGCTGTTTCTTCATTTGGAGTTCCAAGTGCTACTGCTTCTGTGTCCAATCCATAAGCCTCTTTTGCAAGATAAGCAAAGGCTACAGATGACCCGATGGCATCTGAGTCTGGATTTTGGTGACCAAATACTAGAATCTTAGACATGATAATACCTCTTTAAATTTATTCATCTTATTGTAGCACTTTTTTCCTCTTTTGACAAAAGTAAGAGGAGCCAAAAGACTCCTCGTTAGACATCAATATGGTTGACTAGATTTTTCTCTTGATTTTCAGATAAAAATCGTTCTTTCTGTGGTCTTTTCTTGCGTTTAAGGAGAGCTTCGGCAGACATGGCTTCTTCCTTACTGGCAAAACCCTCTACATAGATGAGTTTGACTGGCAAGCGAGCTCGGGTATACTTGGCTCCCTTACCACTATTATGAACGGCAAGGCGCCTCTTCACATCTGTTGTATAGCCCGTATAGTAAGAACCGTCGCGACACTCCACCACATACATATAGGCTTTATGATCCATAGTAAATCTCTTGAATTTCTGGTGTATAGGAACCATCGTCATTGTGAACAATGAGCGGTGGTAAGACCTTGAAGCCACTGGTCGAGCCATCCTTGATAGCTTCGATTAAGAGCATATTGGCCTCCTTCTCACGTTTAGGATAGACAAATTGCAGGCGCTTAGGAGCTAAATTATGGCGTTGAAGCATGTTTAAGATATCCAAGAGACGATCTGGACGATGAACCATGGCCAAACGCCCATTAGACTTGAGAATACTCTGAGCACTACGGCAAATTTCTTTCAGGTTAGTCGTAATTTCGTGTCTGGCCAGAAGGTAATGTTCACTCTCGTTCAGATTGGAATGCGGATCCACCTTAAAATAAGGCGGATTGCACAAAATCATATCCACCTTACTTCCCTGAATGTGGGCAGGCATATTTTTCAAATCATCACAGATGACCTGCATCTGCTCTTCCAAGCCATTCAACTGAACCGAACGCTCTGCCATATCCGCCAAGCGCTCCTGAATCTCTACAGATATTATCCGCGCCTGAGTACGTGAACTAGCAAAAAGTCCCACTGCACCATTTCCAGCACAAAAGTCCACAATTAAACCCCGTTTAGGGAAGCGAGGAAAGCGTGATAAAAGAACACTATCCACCGAATAGCTAAACACCTCTCTATTTTGAATGATCTTGATATCTGTCGACAAGAGCTGATTGATTCGCTCTCCTGGTTTTAATAATTGTTCTTCTTTCATACTTTTATTATAACAAATAATGTTAATATTACAAATGATTTAGATAATCGTATTTATGGCTTCTTCTTTAAATGCTCCAGTGCCTCACGCGTCCAAACAGGCATCATTCGGGCAAGTGGTGCAAAACCGTGCTTGATCCGATCATTTGAAAAACGTCTCCGTCTTGGCAATTGATGTTTTTCCTCTTCCAGAGTACGGATAGAAAGACTAGCCTTTCCAGTGTATTCGTCAAAATCCACCACCTGAACTTGAACTTCATCGCCAATTTTTAAAATGTCATAGATATTTTCAATAAATCCCGTCCGAATCTCCGAGATGTGAATCAGCCCTGTCACCCCTGTCTCTAACTCAACAAAGGCACCGTAGGGCTGAATTCCTGTAATACGCCCAGTCAGCTTATCACCAATTTTCATTCTAGTCCTCAATTTCAATCGTTTCAATTACTACATCTTCAACTGGTTTGTCCATTGCACCAGTCTCAACAGCTGCAATGGCATCCAAGACCGCAAAAGATTCAGCATCTAGCAACTGCCCGAAAACAGTATGACGACGGTCAAGGTGAGGAGTTCCACCTTGTTCTGCATAAATCTCAGCGATCGGTTCAGGCCAGCCACCACGCGCAATCTCTTTCTTAGAGTACGGCAAGTGTTGGTTTTGCACGATAAAGAACTGGCTACCATTGGTATTTGGGCCCGCATTGGCCATAGAAAGGGCACCACGGATATTATAGAGTTCTTCAGAAAATTCATCTTCAAAAGAGTCACCGTAGATTGACTCGCCCCCCATACCAGTACCAGTTGGGTCTCCACCTTGGATCATAAAGTCCTTGATAATTCGGTGGAAAATGACACCATCATAGTAACCATCTTTTGACAGAGCAACAAAGTTAGCCACTGTTTTAGGAGCATGTTCAGGGAAGAGCTTGATACGCAAGTCTCCGTGATTTGTCTTAATGGTCGCAAGAGGACCTTCTACTGTTTCAATTTCTACTTGTGGGAAATGCAATTCTTTTTCTACCATACCAAATCCTTCTAAAGCATCAAAAATGCCATCTTCTTCTACTGTTTTTGTAATATAATCTGCTTTTTCTTTGATTTTATCATGGGAAACACCCATAGCAATACTGATTCCAGCATAATCAAAGAGTTCCAAGTCATTGAGACCATCCCCAAAGACCATGACATTCTCTGGTTTTAAGCCTAGATGTTCTATCACCTTGGCTACACCAGTTGCTTTGGATCCTGAAATCGGCACGATATCAGATGAATGTTCATGCCAACGCACCATGCGAAGTTTATCTGATAAAGACTCTGGTAAGTGCAAGCCATCCCCTTTATCTTCAAAGGTCCACATCTGGTATATGTCTGCTTTTTCATGGAAGTCAGGATCCACATCCAAGTTCGGATAAATCGGATCAATAGCCTCACTGATCAGTTCTGTTCGCGTGGAGAGTTTGGCATCATGACTGCCAACCAAGCCATATTCAATTCCCTCTCGCTTAGTCCAAGAGATATACTCTTCAACATCTGACTTGTCAATCTGATGTTGATAAATGACCTGGCCTTTTTTATCTTCTATATAAGCCCCATTCAGAGTTACAAAAAAGTCTGGATTGAGCTCACGAATCTCTGGAACGACACCGAAAATACCGCGCCCAGAGGCAATTCCTGTTAAAATTCCTTTTTCACGCAACTGTTTAAAGACAGTGGGAATTGTAGCTGGAATAAAACCTGTCTTTGACGTACGCAAGGTATCATCAATATCAAAAAAGACGATTTTAATCTTCTTTGCCTTGTATTTTAATTTCGCATCCATCTCTCTACCTCTTTTCCATCACTCTTTCCATTATACCATAAAGCTGATGAAATTCCTTTTTTGAAAAAAGATGAAAATCCTATTAAAAAGAGAGCCAGAAAAACTAGCCCTCTCTTTTCATCCTAAAACATCTCTAGAGCAATCATGGTAATCATCGTTGCATCATAGTAGTTGTCCAAAGGTAAATCTTGTGTGAAAATGTATTTATTTTGCTGAAGAAGTTTCAGATAACCTTCTCCCCTGTCAGACGCGTAGGTAATCGGTGCCAAGAAACTACCTGCCTGGTATTGATTAAGGGCCGTTCCGTTCAAGTCATATCCAGCATAAATGTGCTGTTCTTTCATAAAGAAATTCATCATCTTTTGAACAAGTTTTTGACTTCTTTCATCTTGGCTCTGTGACAAGTGATAAGGCAAACGACAAGCGTTATAAGAATACGCTCCATCATATTGAGATTCGATTGTGTTGGCATCAACAAGATGTGCCCCTGACTTCTCAGCCCAGATAAAGTCTGGCAAGAGACCCGTATCAGAATGAGAACTGATTTGCTCCAATTGCCCAAGCATTTTATCTTTAATATCTAGCCATTGTTTGTTTCCAGTCAGGTCGTAGAAAGACTGGAAATAGTGAGGAAGAGTATCAGACGTCCGCATCAAGTAATAATAATCGGAATCCTTGTTTGCCCAGTTTCCTACTGTTAAAACACCTGTCTCTTCATTGTAATTGTATCGAAGAATATCTTCTAAGATTTTTTTAGCTTGCTCTTGGTATTCCTGCGCCTTATCTGGCCACTGCTTGGCAGCTTCAATCAAAGAATAAGTGATGTAGAAATCTCCATCAGTTGCGTTTTGCTTCTCAACCGTTTCGATACCATTTGTGATCACTTGCTTCCAAGACATCAACTGTGTTCCCTCGATACGATGATTTTGGTAATAGCGATAAAGACCCTCAAAATCTGCTTGTGTTGCTTGCCCTTTTTGAGCTGCTAAAACCGTTATGAGCATGCCGTAACTTTGGGCTTCAGATAGAACTGTTGTTCCCTCCGAATCACTCGTCGTACGAACATAAGACTGATCGTCTTTTGTAACAAGGAACTGTTGGCTCCATTGGCTGTAAATTCGATTGCGCATCTCGACTTTACTCCTTCCTCTTGCCAAAAACAAGGTTAAACAGAAGATAGAAAGGATGAGCACAAACCATATATATTTTATTTTATTCGTTTTCATAAATCCTCCTATCCTGCAAATCGCTTGGTTTTAACCCACTTAGTTTCTTTTCGGCGGAGTACTTTGTCCAGCACGATTGAAGAAATGGAATCAATGGATACAACGATAAACATCTGTGCGTAAGAAAAATAGGCTACCAAGGCTAACCAGATTTGTTTTGTAGTCGCTTGTCCAAACTGACTTGCTAATGCCGTCATAATTTGCATCAAATAGAGACCAATCATGAGAATCCAGTTGAAGAGCATGAGCTGGGCGATGTAGATATTATCCGCATCAAAAGCAAATGGAATTCTGACATCTGGGAAGAAAAGATTAAGACAGATCGCTAGCACATTCGCTAGGAAAATCAAATCCGAAAGAACAATAGCAAAGTTAAACCAAAAGAAAACACAAGAATAGTTAAAGACTTCTAGTTTAACGCGCCAGTTTGCTCTGCCAAATAAATGCTTAAAGTTCGAGAGAACAACTTCATAATTTCCTTTCGCCCAACGTTTCCGCTGCATATAGTAACTCTTTAAGGTCTCAGGTTCTTGTTGGAAAGCCTCTGAATTATAGGCAAGGGCAATCAATTTACCACTCTGCATGATTTTGAAGGAAATATCGGTATCCTCAGTTAAGGCACCATTTTTCCAACCACCGATACTCTTTACAAAGTCGGTTTGAATGATAAAGTTGGTTCCTGGGATACGCCCAATTTTAAAGAGATGCCACATCCCAACGTGGTGCACGCGCTGAGTAACAACGATCTCTTGGTTGATACAACGAGTCAAGAAATTTTGGTTGGCGTTTCGAGTCTTGTTGCGGCCAAAAGATGCCACGTGGCGTTCTGGGTCCTTCATCACTTCTTTGACAAGGAAATAAAGGGCGTTCTTTTCAGGCATAGCATCCGCATCATAAACACAGATGTATTCGCCTGTTGCCATCTCCAAAGCATCGTTTAGAACGCCCGCTTTTCCTCCCGTACCAGTACGGTCTATAATGGTTAGATTTCTTTCAGCATATTCTGGCATGGCTTGTACAGACAAGCATTCAGCATAAGTGTTATCCGAACAGTTATCCGCAAATAAGAGCAATTCCACACGATCGTGAGGATAATTCATATCCAAGATAGCTTTTGCCGTTTGGGCAATAACCACATCCTCATTATGAGCAGGAACAACAATGGTGACCTTAGGATAATAAGGTAGCGGCGAAGTGTCTACACGAAAATCACTGTGTTTAAACCAAAAGTGTACTGCCGAAAAGAGAATTACCAAGCCCCAAGCTAGAGAAATCCAAATTGTAAGCAAGGTAAAAATCATTACCATTTGACTAATCATGATTCACCGCCTTAAAATTTTTGTTCACTCGATGGTAAAGAATATTGTATGCAATAAATAGTATGATAAAACAAATGCCAAAGGCGAGACTGAGTGCCAAAGCAATACCAAAAAATAGTTCGGTTAAAGTCATGTTTCCCTCCTAATATTCTACAATTACATCTGTCTCTAGTTGACGTTTGAGATGACTGGCGACATCCGCGTAGTCTTGGTATTTATCTTTATTATCAGAGTTAATCACCAAATAGCCTGTTTGGAACTGAATTCCTTGATTGCCATCTTCTCCATGAAAAACTAAACTGCTCAGTTTCTCCTGCAAACCATTCAAATAAAGTTCCTTCAAAGAATGTTGGTTAGTACTCGATAGAACGAGAAAATTACCATCCGAAACGTAATAGAGCTTATCATTGTAACTCAATTCCTGAGCAATTCCCTCTTGAATACGACTGAGCATCTGGTTATGTTCTTTTGGTTTAATCTGGAAGAACAAATCTTCATGTGCCCAATGAATCAATAAAGATTGAACCGTAACATCACTTTGTTCAGTGACCATAGCTTGGTAATCTGCTCGAGCTTCGTCTTCCTGTTCTTGTACCTTTGAGGCCACCTTGAAGAAATAATAACGAACTTTAAGTAGAATCCCAATCAAAAGTGGAAAACTGATCAATAAGAAGACCAGTTGAATGATTGGGATATAAACCACACCCGCAACCAAAACGATAAGTCCAAAACCAAATGCTAAGATAAGGGTCCAAGTAAGCAAAAGGTCAGATAATACCAACACTGCAAACAAGGCTAAAGCTAAAAACAAGATTTGTTCTAAAATGATTGCTCGAGCATACAAAAAACAAAGCACCAAAAGAATGACCTCACAAGCAAGCAAAGCCATAAGCCAGTTTTTAAATTGACTCCAATTTTTCATTTTATCTTATTTCCCCCCTTTGAATTCAGATACAGAAGTTGCTGCACCAAAGTACTGTTGAATGGATTGTACGATTCGTTCAGAGGCTCTTCCATCTCCATAAGGATTTGGTGCCTGAGACATTTGTCTATAAAGAGTTTCATCTGTTAAGAGAGCTGTCATCGCTTCTTTCACACATACTGGATCAGTCCCAACTAGTTTCAAGGTTCCTGCACGAACACCTTCTGGACGTTCCGTCGTATCGCGAAGGACAAGAACAGGTTTGCCGAGAGAAGGCGCCTCTTCCTGAACTCCGCCAGAGTCAGTCATGATAAAATAGCTTCTTGAAGCCAAATTATGAAAATCAAGTACATCTAAAGGCTCAATCAAGTGAATACGATCGTGACCAGCTAAGATATCTTTTGCTGCTTCTTGCACAGCAGGGCTAAGGTGAACAGGATAAACAACTTCAATTTCCTGATGAAGATCAACCATCTCACGTAAAGCTGTAAAGACATTTCTCATTGGTTGACCTTGATTCTCACGACGGTGCATGGTTACCAATACAAGTTTCTTATCTGGATCCAATTGATCTAGAACATCATGATAGTAATCCGATTGAACGGTTAGTTTCAAGGCATCAATGGCTGTATTTCCCGTAATGACAATAGCAGACTCAGGGTGATTTTCCTTGAGGAGATTTTCTTTACTCTCACTAGTTGGAGCAAAATAAAGATCCGCTAGGTTATCAGTCATCTGACGATTCATTTCTTCTGGGAAAGGAGAATACTTATCAAAGGTCCTTAGACCAGCTTCAACGTGGCCGATACGTACCTGATTATAGAAAGCAACTAAACTTGCTGCAAAAGTTGTTGTTGTATCTCCATGAACAAGAATCATATCTGGAAGTTCTTGCTTAACAACTGGATCAAACTTTTCTAAAATTTTTCCAGTAATGTCTAAGAGGGATTGATTTTTCCCCATAATATCCAGGTCATAATGTGGCTCGATGCTAAACGTTTCAAGAACTTGATCAAGCATTTGACGGTGCTGAGCTGTCACAACTGTGATCGTCTCAATGCTGTCACTATGTTTTTGCAATTCTAACACTAAAGGGGCCATTTTAATAGCTTCTGGTCGTGTTCCAAAAACAACCATCACTTTCAGTTTCTTCATTACGCTATCCTTCTACTATAATAAAATTTGACACATCAGATTAATCTTTATATCGAATTATTGCGCAAATCAATTAATTTGATTATCTTAATTATTTTACCGTCAATTAATTTATATGTCAAATTTTTTCCAAATTATATTATTGCATTTAATTTAATTTTAACAATTTGTAACCTTTTTGTAACAATATTATTTACAACCTTTAAAAAGCCTTATTTTAGGAAATTTTAAGACTTTTCAAAAGAATCCGTATTTAAAAAAACTAAACCTTATATGTTTTTTTTGATATTTATTTTTATCTTGATAATTCAAACAATTATATTTTACCACTTTGAGGAATAAATCAAACAATTTCAAACAAAAAAATTCCTTTTTCGAATGAAAAAGGGACTGTGATTGTTGTTTACTATATTTAAAATTTAAACCTTATAAAATCTGTCTTAAAACAAATTTTTCGACAGATACAAGACCAATTCTCCGATATCTTCACAAACCGCATTCATGGCCGGTTGATGGTTCTGATACCAAACACCCGTCCCATCTGGAATATAGCCTCGTTTGATGTACAATCTCTGGGCAGGTCCATACCCTGAATGGAGCCCAACACCAAGGGTCACCTTATCCGATATGAGCCTAACTTGTTTTTCTGCTTCTTCCAGCAAGAGATTTCCAATACCTTGATTTTGAAAAGGTTCAAAGACATTAAAATCTGAGAGTTCTGGATAGATTTCTGCAAAAGGCCCCTGCTTAGCGCAGGACAAAATTGTGATATAACCCGCTAAAGCACCCTCAACCTCTGCAACTAAGACTTCTCTCTCCCCACTTTCTTGCTCCTTAAAGTATCGAGTTAAAATCTCCTCTCTACTTGGCCAACCTTGGCTGATAAATCCTCGAGATAGTTCTTGTATGTCAGATTCTTGCATTTTTCTAATTGAACATGTCGTCTTCATAAGCTGCTCCTTTATAGCTTTCTCCTACCATTATAGCACGATAATAAAGATTAAAAGAAAAAATCTAGTAAGACAAAAGAATCTTACTATGTTAACAGGAAACCTTTCTAACAAAGTCCCATAAAAATCTGAAAAAGAGGTCCACTCAGACCGAACTCACCTTCTTATTTCCATGCTCGTGAAAAAAAGACCCGTAAGGGTCTTTTCTTTAATCTTCGTTTACGAAAGGCATCAAAGCCATTACGCGTGCGCGTTTGATAGCTGTTGTTACTTTACGTTGGTTTTTAGCTGAAGTTCCTGTTACACGACGAGGAAGGATTTTCCCACGTTCTGAAACGAAACGGCTAAGAAGCTCAGTATCTTTGTAATCAACATATTCAATTTTGTTTGCTGCGATGTAATCAACTTTTTTACGGCGTTTGAATCCGCCACGACGTTGTTGAGCCATGTTTTTTCTCCTTTATAGTATTAATTGTCCATTAAAATGGTAAATCATCATCTGAAATGTCCAATGGATTGGTTGCTCCAAATGGATTTTCAGAACGTGAAAAGTCTGGTACTGGGTTTGCAGGTGCTGATTGACCAGCAGTTGGTGCAGAATAAGCTCCACCTGAATGTCCTTCACGCACTCCGCGGCTTTCCAACATTTGGAAATTCTCAGCCACGACTTCTGTTACGTAGACACGTTGTCCTTGCTGGTTATCGTAACTACGAGTTTGGATACGACCTGTGATCCCGATAAGAGAGCCTTTTTTAGCCCAGTTGGCAAGATTTTCAGCCTGTTGGCGCCACATAACGACATTGATGAAATCAGCCTCACGTTCGCCATTTTGACTCTTAAATGTACGGTTTACTGCAAGAGTAAAAGTCGCAACTGCTACATTTGATGGGGTATAACGCAACTCAGCGTCACGTGTCATACGCCCTACAAGTACAACATTGTTAATCATAATTTACCTTCTTACGCGTCAAGTTTGACGATCATGTGACGAAGAATGTCAGCGTTGATTTTTGAAAGACGGTCAAACTCTTTAAGAGCTGCGTCGTCGTTTGCTTCAACGTTAACGATGTGGTAAAGTCCTTCACGGAAATCTTGGATTTCGTATGCAAGACGACGTTTTTCCCATGATTTTGATTCAACAACAGTTGCACCGTTGTCAGTCAAGATAGAGTCAAAACGTGCTACCAAAGCGTTTTTCGCTTCTTCTTCAATGTTTGGACGAATGATATAAAGAATTTCGTATTTAGCCATTGATATGTTCCTCCTTTTGGTCTAATGACCCCTAGTCTTTGCAAGGGGTAAGTGAGGTTTGCTCACAATAAACTATTATACTAGAAAAACTGATAGATAGCAAGATAAAAGTGAAAAAAGAAGATGAAAATATCTTCTTTTTACTAGTTTATGGTTTGATACGGTGCAACATACGTGGGAATGGAATGGCTTCACGGATATGTTTGGTTCCAGCTGCGAAGGTTACCATACGTTCGATACCGATACCAAATCCTCCGTGTGGAACTGTGCCGTATTTACGAAGGTCAAGGTAAAATTCATATTCTGTACGATCCATGCCCAGTTCTTCCATTTTAGCTACAAGAGCATCGTAGTCTTCCTCACGCATAGATCCACCGATGATTTCTCCGTAACCTTCTGGTGCCAGCAAGTCTGCACAAAGCACGCGCTCTGGATTTCCAGGAACTGGTTTCATGTAGAAGGCCTTGATAGCTGCTGGGTAGTTCATGACAAATGTTGGCACACCAAAGTGGTTTGAAATCCATGTTTCGTGTGGTGAACCAAAGTCATCGCCATGCTCAAGATGCTCGTAGTCAGCATCTTCATCATTTTCATGCTCTTGCAAAAGGTCAATGGCTTGATCGTAAGTGATGCGTTTGAACGGCTCTGCAATGTAGCGTTTCAAGAGATCTGTATCACGTTCCAAGGTTTCCAAGGCTTGAGGCGCACGATCAAGAACACCTTGAAGAAGGGCTTTAACATAAGCTTCTTGCAAGTCAAGTGACTCATCGTGTGTCAAGTAGGAGTACTCCGCATCCATCATCCAGAACTCAGTCAAGTGACGACGCGTTTTTGATTTTTCAGCACGGAATACTGGACCAAAGTCAAATACACGACCAAGAGCCATAGCCCCTGCTTCTAGGTAAAGCTGACCAGATTGACTCAAGTAGGCTGGCGTTCCGAAGTAGTCTGTTTCAAAGAGTTCTGTTGAATCTTCAGCCGCGTTTCCTGAAAGAATTGGGCTATCAAATTTCATGAAGCCGTTCTTGTCGAAAAACTCATAAGTTGCATAGATGATAGCGTTACGGATTTGCATAACCGCTACTTGCTTACGAGAGCGGAGCCACAAGTGACGGTTGTCCATCAAGAAGTCTGTTCCGTGTTCTTTTGGTGTGATTGGGTAGTCTTGAGATTCACCAATCACTTCGATGTCTGTAATATCGAGCTCATAGCCAAACTTAGAACGTTCGTCTTCTTTGACAATCCCTGTCACATAAACAGACGTTTCTTGGCTTAGACGTTTAATCGTATCAAACTTCTCTAGCCCCACTTCTTCACCAAATTTTTCTACAAAGTTTGGTTTGAAGGCTACACCTTGGAAGAAGGCTGTTCCATCACGCAATTGCAAGAAGGCAATTTTCCCTTTTCCTGATTTGTTGGCAACCCAGGCTCCGATGGTCACTTCTTGACCAACGTAGTCTTTTACATCGATAATTGTTACACGTTTTGTCATAATCTATCTTCCTTTTTTCGTTTAACTTGTCCGAAGACATCATTACCCACTATTTTACCATAAATAGACTGTGATAGCTAGGTTCTACTAGAGAAAAATCGCGAGATTTTCGTTACAAAAAATCTTCGCTAAAAAGGCGAAGATTCTAAGTTTTATTTTTCCATAAATTGATGCAAACGACGAATAGCTTCTTTTAATGTATCCAAGTCTGTGGCATAGCTGAGACGAACATTTTCTGGTGCTCCAAATCCAGCTCCCGTAATCAAGGCCAGTCCGACTTCTTCGAGAATAGCCGTTGTAAACTCTGTCACATCGGTATAACCCTTCATTTCCATCGCTTTTTTAACATTTGGGAAAAGATAGAAGGCACCTTGGGGCTTGACAACTTCAAATCCTGGGACTTGGCACAAGAGAGGATAAATGGTATTCAACCGTTCCTCAAATGCTTGACGCATGGTTTCAACAGAGTCTTGCGGTCCAGTTAGGGCTTCAATGGTAGCATATTGTGATACAGCAGTCAGGTTGGAGGTCGTTTGTCCTGTTAGTTTGCTCATGGCAGCAATAATTTCAGGATTTCCCACAGCATAACCTACCCGCCAACCAGTCATGGCATAGGCCTTAGATACACCGTTAATCACGATGGTTTGCTTGCGAATGGCTTCTGACAGACTAGAAATTGGAACAAATTCGTTCCCGTTATAAACCAAACGACCATAAATATCATCTGCTAAGATAAGGACATCATGCGCAACAGCCCAATTTCCGATAGCCAAGAGTTCCTCACGAGAGTAAATCATACCGGTCGGATTCGATGGTGAATTGAGAACTAAGATCTTGGTCTTATCTGTTCGCGCTGCTTCTAGCTGCTCTACTGTTACTTTAAAGTGATTGTCTTCCTTTGCCTGGACAAAGACTGGCACTCCTTCTGCCATTTTGACCTGGTCTCCATAGCTGACCCAGTATGGTGTAGGAATAATGACCTCATCACCTGGATTGACCACAGCCATAAAGAAGGTGTAGAGAGAGAACTTAGCACCAGTGGCAAAGGTAACCTCGTTAGCCGCTACGGAATACCCATAGTAGCGTTCAAAATAGGTATTAACCGCCGCTTTTAACTCTGGTAGGCCTGAAGCAACTGTATAGAAGGAAGCACGTCCATCTCGAATCGCTCCTACCGCTGCCTCCTGAATGTTTTCAGGAGTATGAAAATCAGGCTGTCCCAAGGTTAAGAAAAGAACATCTTTTCCCTGAGCTTTTAATGCTTTGGCTCTTGCATCACTGGCTAGAGTGACGCTTTCTTCCATTTCTAGTACACGTTTGGATAGTTTCATATGCCCTCCTTATTGGATCACTGCTCCTGTTTCAAAGTCAACCAGATAGTACTGGTTTCCTGACTTAACTTCCCAAATCGGCTTATCCTGATAACGACCAAAAGTAATCTTGTCAATGTCGCTAGCTCCTTTTTCCCTCGAAATCGTCACTGCCTTGTCTTGAGAAATCCCCTTATCAAGCTGATAAACATAAATCTTGTGGTCATTCTTTTCAATCAGTACGGCAATGGCCTCTTGCTTTTTATTATGTCCCAGAACACTGTAATAGCCCTCTAGACCATTGTAGAAATCAACCTGATCTGCCTTTTCCAATTCTGCATACTGCTTGGCCAGTTTTTCTCCCTCAAGTCTAGCATCTTGATAGGGTTTCATGCTGAGTGATATCAGATAAAGGAATGAAGTCGTCATGACTAGTACTACCAGAGCAATGCCGATTCCATATTGTATAAGTAGCTTGTTTTTTGCTTTTTTCTGTCTTAGTTTCACTCGTCTATTTTACCATCTCTCCTTCTTTATTACAAGTGAAGACGGGAACATTCTAAGATTCTTTTCCTATAAAATGTAAGTTCTTGTTTTTCTCTCTCATTATTGATAAAATAGCCTTATGAAACAATATTTGAAAGAGAAAATTTCCGATAATCAATTAGACTTAAAAACAGCTATCGTCCTCAATAAAGCCATACGAACTTTTAAACCTTATGAAGCCAAAGCTGCTAAAGAACACGGGCTAACACCCACCCAATTTTCAGTTTTGGAAACCCTCTATAGCAAGGGGGAACTACGCATTCAGGATTTGATTGAAAAAATGTTAGCCACTTCTGGAAACATGACTGTCGTCATTCGAAATATGGTTCGAGATGGGTGGATTTCTAGAACTTGCGACCCCAAGGATCGTCGATCCTTTTTCCTGAAATTAACACCTGCAGGACGCAGAAAAATCGAAGAGGTTCTTCCTGACCATATCGATTCTATCGTAGAAGCACTCAGCATCTTGGAAGATGGCGAAAAGGAAGACTTAATCCGCATTTTAAAAAAATTTAAAAATTTGTGAGCAAAATTATTGCTAATTAGTATCATTTGTTGTAACATAGATGGTAACAAAAGAGTTCGCTCTTTAAATTTTTTACTAAAGGAGACACATCATGTCTAAAAAAGTATTATTTATCGTCGGTTCACTACGCCAAGGTTCTTTCAACCACCAAATGGCCCTCGAAGCTGAAAAAGCACTTGCTGGTAAAGTAGAAGTTAGCTATCTTGATTACTCAGCTGTTCCTCTCTTCAGCCAAGATTTGGAAGTTCCAACTCATCCAGCTGTAGCTGCTGCTCGTGAAGCAGTCCTTGCTGCGGATGCTATCTGGATCTTCTCTCCAGTCTACAACTTCTCTATCCCTGGAACCGTGAAAAACTTGCTTGACTGGCTCTCTCGTGCCCTTGACTTGTCTGATACACGTGGCGTTTCTGCCCTCCAAGACAAGTTTGTTACTGTCTCATCTGTAGCCAATGCCGGTCACGATCAACTCTTTGCTATTTACAAAGACCTCTTGCCATTTATCCGTACACAAGTCGTTGGTGACTTTACAGCTGCTCGTGTCAATGACTCTGCTTGGGCAGACGGAAAATTGGTGTTAGAAGAAGCAACTGCTTCATCACTTGCAAAACAAGCTGACGACCTTCTTGCAGCCATCAACTAATCCAGCAAAAACCAGCTCGAATGAGCTGGTTTTATGCTTGTTTAACAAAGACGAGTTCTAAATCATTTGATAAATCAGGTCGGTAGTCAAAGCCTGCAAAACTGAGCTTGCGAGCTTGTTCGACTGTATGGATTTGCCCCTCTATCAAGGCGGTCAAAAAGGCACCACGGGCTTTTTTTGAAATGGTTGAGTGGATTTTCAACTGGCCTGCCTTGTCCTCCATAAATTTGAAGGTCACCATCTTTTCTCTAATTTCCTTCGAAAATACGGTTTCAAACTCTGATGATAGGAGTGAGAATATCAAGTCCTCGTCCTGAAGTGCCTCATCATAGGCTGATTTCCAATGAGTCTTTAGGGTTTTTCTAGCCACTTTTAACTTCATCAAGAAGTCCAAACGGTGAGGAGCCATGGGAGATAAGGCAGGGACAACACCGTATAAAGCCGAGGTAATCAGGACATGATTTTCAAGATAGGTTTGTTCAGCCTCGGTTAACCCATCTCGTTTGATGTGGCGATACATGAGACCGTCAAAGAGTTTCAAGGCTGGATAATGCTTAGCCCTTCGATCTTTTAGAGCTTGAATATGGCTGTACTCTTCTTCTGCTTTCTCGGCAGATACCTTATAAAAAGTCTCTAATTCACTAGCTGAGTAGTGCGCCAGTGAGTCAAGAACTGCCTGACTTTCTTCCCTCAAGGGAAGCGCTTCGATACAAGGATGGTTTGTGTTCATTTCTTTTGCTGTTGGGATTAAAATTTTCATATTGTTAGTGTAGCATATTTTTCAATCACGACCAAGAATTTCATCTTAAAAACCTCGGTTCACACCGAGGTTTCTCTGTTTATTTTGGCCATTCTAACCAGATAGCCACGAGAACAAGGGCTGTGCCAGCTAAGCTTGTTAAGATAGATAAGAATTTATCTTTTTTCTCCTTGAACTGAGAAAACCTATTTTTATACTCAATGAAAATCAAAGAGCAAACTAGGAAGCTAGCCGCAGGCAGTACTTGAGTACGGCAAGGCGACGCTGACGTAGTTTGAATTTGATTTTTGAAGAGTATTATTGTACTTTAAAGGTCTTGAGATAATTATCTTTTCCAACTTGACCTTCAAAGGATTGGCCATTTTCAAGGTAAGGAAGGTCGTCTGACACGGAAGCCTTGACTTTATAAATCTTGCCATCAACTTTGAAGAAGTAGACGGTGTCACCCTTGATAACAGCTGATTTAAGGTCTGAAACCACTCCCTTGATGTTTTCTACCGTTTCATTATCCAGCTCGAGGTCGTTTTTATTGGCATATTTGCTGAGGAGTTCATCTACTGTAGCTGCTACGATGACGTTTTGGTACTCTACTGCATCAACCAAAGCATACTCCTTGACCAAACCTGCATTGTCCTTCAATCCCATGATGTAGAGCGGTTTGTCATTGAGATTGACAAGGATAGGGAAGGTCGCCTTATAGGCTTTTTCCTGCACTGCTCCTTCTGCGGAAGCACGGGCTGATTCTTCGGTTGCTGAAGCTAGATTGTACTTGGTGATTTCACCAGTGCGCATATTTTCAAGGATAAATCCTAGATTACTTTCGTCAGCGTTGGCTGAAGTCACCCCAGTGTAGAGATAAATGTCATTTCCGATAGAAAGATAGTTATAGCCCTCGGTCGTTTGGGTAACGTTTTTCTTAGAAATCAAGGCATTCCAGAAGCCGTCTTTATACTTGCCGTTATAGTTGATTTGCTGGATGGTTTCTTCTGCTGGATAGACACGATCCACCCATTCTGGTACTTCATCCAAGCTGTATTCCTTGGTTTCTCCATTGGTGGCGTCTAAGATAATAACAGACGAAGGGCGAGGAACTCCTAGACCAAACTGCTTTTGATAAACGGTTGCTACATAGAAAGGATTGCCTTCATCATCCACCTCAAAGGAGGGCGTTTTAAAAATCTTGGTTGGGTACTTGATCCGAAGATGACGTTTGACGTCTCGGTTAAAATACTCGGAGTCTGAATACTTCATTGGCGTTTTTAAATCCACCAATTCCGCATTTCCTGTCACCATATCAACCTTGATATACTCGCCAATTCCCTTGGACTGATTATTAAACCATTTGATCGGGTCGGCATACTCCAAAGGAGTTACTCGATAAGGTTTGCCATCAACCGTCAGCTGGGTATAAGTATCTGCTGCTACGTACTGGGAGACCTTATCCGTCAGAGAGCCTAGATAACGATCTCCAATCTTCTCTGCAGTGCTCCGATCTAGGATTGGAACCTTACTGGTATCACTCTTAGGAAAATCTTTAAAATCTTTTTCTGTGATAGACACTACATTAGCATAACTTTTTGCTTGGAAAAAGCTAGAGGTTACTAGGCTTACCAGACCAGCAAGGGCAAAAATGATAGCTGCAGTCAGAAACAATCCTCTACTAAGTTTGGTAAAAAGGAATCCTTCTAGATTGAGATCTTTGGTAGCCTTGCCATGGCGTAGGTGAACAGTTTTGAGGAGATTGGTATCCTTGCGGAAACTAAACAAAATCCCCATCACCACCAAATGCCCACAGAGAAAGAAGATGAATTCCCAACTAGTCAGATTGAAGGGTGGTAAAAATATATACCAGGTCGTTGCGATAAAAACAAGTTCAAATAGTATGCGTTTCATCTGAGTTCCTCCTAAATTATCCGTCCTTCCAAATGATCCAGTTCATGTTGGCAGATCTGAGCTGGAAAACCTGTCAGTGTAATGGTCTGTTCCTGCCACTTGCTATCGCGATAGGAAACCGTAATCGTTTCATAACGAATCGTCGTTCGAACCCCAGTCAAAGACAAACAACCTTCCTCTGTCTCGTAAGGCCCTTTGTAGGAAAGGAGAATAGGGTTAAACATGACCATGGGAACTAGGCCAAGATTAAAGATAATCACACGCTTCTGCACACCAATCATATTGGCCGCCAGACCGACACAGGTCTCGCGATTAGCCAGCAAGGTATCCTGCAAATCCTTAGCCAGATAAAGGTCTTCCTGACTTGCAGGTTTCGAGACCTGAGACAAGAATAAGATATCTCGGACAATTTTCTTTTCCATTCTCTTACGCTCCTTACAACTTTACTTTATTATAGCACAAAAGGGGGCAACTTCTAGTCCTTTCCCTCAAATGCAAAAAAAGCCATCCGAAGATGACTTTCTTATTAAATCGCGTTCTTATCAAGACCAAGTTTACGTTGAACAAACTTAACGATTTCGACGATAAGTATCATTGAGAAGCTTCCAGCAAGAACAATGGCCCATTGTGACAAGTCTAGTTTGGTTACGTGGAAGATTCCTTCAAGCGGTTCTACGACAATTGTTGCCATCAGAAGAATGAAGGATACCAAGATAGACCAGTTAAAGGTCTTAGACTTGAATGGGCCAACTGTCAAGATGGATTGGTAAACAGACTTGACATTGTAGGCATGGAAGAGCTGGATCAAACCGAGGGTTGCAAAGGCCATAGTAAGGGCATCCGCATGAATGGCATGATTGTCACCCACATGAACTGGGTAAGCAATTGCAAGTCCATAAACACTCATAACAATAGCTGCTTGGAGTACACCTTGATAGATGATAGAACTCAAAACACCACCTGAGAAGAAGCTTGCCTTTCGTCCACGTGGTTTATGATTCATGACACCAGGCTCAGCAGGTTCAACACCAAGAGCGATAGCTGGGAAGGTATCTGTTACCAAGTTGATCCACAAAAGATGAACTGGCTGCAAGACGTCCCAACCAAACAAGGTTGATAAGAAGATAGTTAATACTTCAGCAGTATTGGCAGAAAGTAAGTACTGAATAGTCTTTTGAATGTTTGAGAAGACCTTACGTCCTTCTTCAACTGCGACGATAATAGTCGCAAAGTTATCATCTGCAAGAATCATGTCAGAAGCTCCCTTAGAAACCTCTGTACCAGTGATTCCCATACCGATACCGATATCGGCTGTTTTCAGAGCTGGCGCATCATTAACACCGTCACCTGTCATAGCAACAACCTTACCTTGTTTTTGCCAAGCCTTGACGATACGAACCTTGTGTTCTGGAGACACACGGGCATAAACAGAGTATTGACCAACTACTTTTTCAAAGTCTTCATCTGACAGTTCGTTGAGCTCAGCACCAGTTAAAACGTGACCTTCTGTATCATTTGCATCAATAATTCCCAAACGTTTGGCAATAGCTTCTGCAGTATCTTGATGGTCACCCGTAATCATGATTGGACGGATTCCAGCTTCCTTAGCCACACGAACAGCTTCTGCAGCTTCGGCACGTTCAGGGTCAATCATTCCAATCAATCCAGTAAAGATCAAGTTGTTTTCAAGCTCTTCAGAAGTCAAGTTTTCTGGAATACTATCGATAATCTTATACGCACCCGCAAGGACACGCAAGGCTTGGTGAGCCATTTCAGAGTTGTTTGTGTGAATTATGTCATTGACTTGATTATCAATCGGAGCGACATCTCCAGCTTTATCCCGAGCAACACAACGTTTCAAGAGTTGGTCAGGGGCTCCCTTGACTGCTACGAGGAATTTACCATCTGGTAATGGATGAACCGTTGACATGAGTTTACGATCTGAGTCAAACGGCAATTCAGCTACACGAGGATATTTCTCTAAGAACCCTTTAACATCGTAACCCTTGTCCAAGGCATACTGGATGAAGGCTGTTTCCGTTGGATCCCCGATCAGGTTTCCTTCTGCATCAATCTTAGTATCGTTAGCCAAGACAACTGAACGAAGAAGAGGCATTTCAAGACCTAGTTCAATGTCATCAGCTGAATCATGTAGTACTGCATCATAGAAGACTTTTTCGACGGTCATCTTGTTCATGGTAAGCGTACCAGTCTTATCAGAAGCGATGATTTCAGTTGAACCAAGTGTTTCTACTGCTGGCAACTTACGAACGATAGAGTTTCGTTTTGCCAAAACTTGGGTACCAAGGGCAAGAACGATAGTCACGATAGCAGGAAGTCCTTCTGGGATGGCTGCAACAGCAAGCGCAACAGAGGTCATCAACTCACCAAGTGGATTTTTACCTTGAATGAAGACTCCAACTACAAAAGTAACAAGGGCAATAACCAAAATTGCATAGGTCAAGACCTTAGAAAGGTTGTTCAAGTTTTGTTTGAGTGGTGTATCCGTCTCATCCGCATCTTGGAGCATGCCAGCGATATGACCAACTTCCGTGTACATACCTGTATTGACAACAACACCAAGACCACGACCATAAGTCACGTTTGAGTTTTGGAAGGCCATATTGACACGGTCACCAATACCAGCATCTGCAGAGAGCTCGACAGTCAAGTCTTTTTCGACTGGAACAGACTCACCTGTTAGGGCTGCTTCTTCGATTTTGAGAGAGTTAGCTTCTAGCAAACGTAGGTCTGCTGGTACGACGTCACCTGCTTCAAGGGCAACGATATCACCTGGTACCAATTCTTTTGAGTCAATCTCAGCCATATGCCCATCACGGATAACACGTGCAGCTGGACTAGACATAGACTTGAGGGCTTCGATGGCTTCTTCTGCTTTTCCTTCTTGGTAAACACCAAAAGCTGCGTTAATGATAACAACGGCTAGAATAATGATGGCATCTGCAATATCTTCCCCACCAGAAGTTATGACGGACAAGATGGCTGCAGCCACCAAAATAATAATCATCAAATCCTTAAACTGTTCGATGAATTTAACCAAGAGAGATTTTTTCTCACCCTCTTCGAGTTCATTGCGCCCATATTCAGCTAGGCGTTTCTGCGCTTCGCTTGACGAAAGGCCTTGCTCAGTTGCTTCAACCGACTTCAAGACTTCTTCGGGACTTTGAGTATAAAACGCTTGGCGTTTTTGTTCTTTTGACATATGTCTCCTCCTTGACTTTGTGTGCAAAACAAGCTCTCTTTTGGTTTTATGACAAACAAAAAGAGACATGTTAATCATAACAAGTCTCGCTGTTTAAGATAGCGCCGGAAAGAATACTTTACAGTATAAAATTCGGAATGACGACACTATCACAGGTTTCTGCCAGCTACTCCCTTGAGTAGTACTATTATATCAAAATTTGAATAATTTTCAAGGGTTTAAATCTGATGAAACAAGACTAAATTTGAATTTTCCCATGAAAACCAGTATAATGAAAACAGAATCTCAGCACTAGAAAGGAAGTCCGATGAACCAATCCATGTCAAATCTCAAGTTGGCGGAACGTGGTGCCATTATCAGCATTTCGACCTACCTCCTCTTGTCTACGGCAAAATTAGCGACTGGCCACCTCCTACATTCTTCCAGTTTGGTAGCGGATGGTTTCAACAACGTATCAGATATTATCGGAAATGTTGCTCTTCTGATCGGTATTCGTATGGCACGCCAGCCTGCAGACCGTGACCATCGTTTCGGTCACTGGAAGATTGAAGATTTGGCTAGTTTGATTACTTCCATCATCATGTTCTACGTTGGCTTTGATGTTCTTAGGGACACCATTCAAAAAATTCTCAGTCGGGAACAGACGGTTATTGACCCTCTAGGTGCAACTCTCGGAGTCGTCTCTGCGGCAGTCATGTTCGCAGTTTATCTCTATAATACTCGCCTCAGTAAGAAATCTAAGTCCAAGGCGCTTAAGGCTGCCGCCAAGGACAATCTTTCCGATGCTGTCACCTCGCTTGGGACTTCCATTGCCATCCTAGCCAGCAGTTTTAATTATCCAATCGTGGATAAACTGGTCGCTATCATCATCACTTTCTTTATCTTAAAGACAGCCTATGATATCTTTATCGAGTCTTCCTTCAGTCTTTCAGATGGTTTTGATGACCGTCTGCTAGAGGACTACCAAAAGGCCATCATGGAGATTCCAAAGATTAGTAAGGTCAAGTCCCAAAGAGGGCGGACCTACGGTAGCAATATCTACCTTGATATCACCCTGGAAATGAATCCTGACCTATCAGTCTATGAAAGTCATGAGATTGCGGACCAGGTCGAATCCATGCTGGAAGAGCGTTTTGGAGTCTTTGATACCGATGTCCATATCGAGCCAGCTCCCATACCTGAGGACGAGATTTTAGACAATGTCTATAAAAAACTGCTCATGCGTGAGCAATTGATTGACCAAGGAAATCAGCTAGAAGAACTCCTTGCTGAGGACTTTCTCTATATCCGTCAAGATGGAGAGCAGATGAATAAAGAGGCTTATAAGTCTGAAAAAGAACTTAGTGCTGCTATTAAGGACATTCAGATTACCTCCATTAGTCAGAAAACCAAGCTCATTTGCTATGAGCTAGATGGTATCGTCCATACCAGTATCTGGCGTCGCCATGAAACTTGGCAAAATATCTTTCATCAGGAAACTAAAAAAGAAGACAAACAGTAACCCTATCCAGTGGATAGGGCCTTTTTGATTATTCTACTTTACGCAAAGACAGACTATGACTGTTTGGAATATTTGCTTTTCGAAGCTTGTTTTGCCTCTTTTCTTGCTTGACGATTTTGTTCGATACGCCATTCTCTTTCATAGTACTTCATGGCCTCATAGACCCTTTCAGGAAGTCCTACATCTAGTAGAAAGATAGGGATAATTAAGTCTGCTGACGGATAAAAAGGGAGAATCCTTCTCTTCAGCTGAGTTAGAAAGGATTGGGATTTCACATTTTCCTTGTTTTTAAAATAGACTTCAATCCGATAAGAATCCCTATACTTACCTCGAATCCGAGAGAAGAAAAAGTTCTCTACGTCTATCCAAGCATAGAAATGACTGGGTTTCTTTGGATTTTGTTTGTAGTAAAACCCCTCGACAGTACATTTCAAATATTCCTTATTGGAACTTAACAGCCTGTATGTCTGATACACGACTACTCCAGCACAAAAGAGGACAAGCAGTATTAATAAAAGACTTATCGTATGAAGTCTGGTTCCCTTTTGAGAGTACAAATGGAGATAAGAGAGAGGCAGCAAGAAGAAAAACACCGAAGCTAGGCCAAACAAGGCATTCCAAATGATTTTCTTGGGACTACGTTTAATGACTTTTTCTTCCATCATGCCAACTCACTTAAATATTCATAGCGTTCGTATTTTTCAAGAAGTTCTTCGTTTTTCTCGTCTAGCTCTTTTTGAAGCGTCGCCAGTTTGCCAAAGTCAGAGCCATTTGCCTGCATTTCTTCTTCAATAGCAGCAATACGATTTTCCAAGGCTTCAATATCCCCTTCAATGCTTGCCCACTCCTGCTTTTCTTGGTAGGTCATGCGTTTCTTGTCTTCACGGACCTTGACCACTTTCTCCTTTTCTGCCTTTTGCACTTGATTGGCCATATCAGTTTCAAAAGCTTTTTCATCAAGGTAGTCGGTATAATGACCAAAGAAAGTACGGATGCTGCCATTCTCAAAGGCGAGAATCTTGGTCGCTACCTTATCCAGAAAATAACGGTCGTGGCTAACTGTCAAGACAGGACCTGCAAAGCCCTGCAAGAAATTTTCCAAGACTGTCAAAGTCGCAATATCTAGGTCATTGGTCGGCTCGTCCAAAAGAAGAACATTTGGTTTTTCAAGGAGTAGTTTGAGGAGATAAAGGCGTTTTTTCTCGCCACCAGACAATTTCTCAATCAGGGTTCCATGCGTCGAACGTGGGAAGAGGAACTGCTCTAGCAACTCTGCAATGGAAGTCGTAGAACCACCACTGGTCTTAACCTCTTCTGCTACTTCCTGCAGGTAATTGATAACCCGCTTGCTCTCGTCTAAACCTTCGATTTGTTGAGAGAAATAGGCAATGCGAACCGTCTCACCGATGATAACTTGACCTTTAGTCGGCTCAAGACTCCCTGCGATGAGATTAAGCAGAGTTGACTTCCCCACACCATTATCCCCAACGATTCCGATACGGTCTTTGGCTTGCACTAAGAGATTAAAATCTTGCAAAATGGGCTTGTTTTCATAGGCGAAGGAAACATTCTGAAACTCGATGACTTTTTTCCCAATCCGACTGGTTTCAAAGTTCATGGTCAAGTCTGTATCAGCAACGCCACCTGAAACTTCCTTTTTCAAGTCATGGAAACGATTGATACGGGCTTGTTGCTTGGTCGCACGTGCCTGTGGTTGTCTGCGCATCCAGGCCAGTTCTTGCTTATAAAGTTGTTCTTTTTTGTGGAGAAGGGCAGCTTCACGCTCATCTTGTTCCGCTTTTAGGCGGACATAGTCCTGGTAATTTCCCTGATACTCGGTCAAGCCTGCTCGGTCCAACTCGAAAATCCGTGTTGATAGTGCATCTAGGAAATAACGATCGTGGGTGATAAAGAGGACGGTCTTCTTGGAATTTTTCAAAAAGAGGGTCAGCCACTCAATGGTCGCAATATCCAAATGGTTAGTCGGCTCGTCCAGAAGCAAGAGGTCGTGGTTTCCTAGGAGAACTTGCGCCAACTGAACCCGTCTTCTCAAACCGCCTGACAATTCACCAACTGGAGTCGACAAGTCCTGAATACCCAGCTTGCTGAGGACTGTCTTGACCTGGCTTTCAATTTCCCAGGCTTGGAGAGAGTCCATTTCTGCCATGACCCGTTCCAAACGAGCTTGCTTGTCCTCACTGTAGTTGAGCATGATTAACTCATACTCACGAATGAGCTGGATTTCCTTGAGGTCGCTGGAGAGAACCGTATCCAAGACCGTCTTGCTATCATCAAAATCAGGATCCTGGGTCAAGTAGCCAATCTTATAGTCATTCTTTGCCGAAAAGGGACTGACATCCCCATCAAAGCCAGAAACGCCAGAAAGGACGTCTAAAAGGGTAGTCTTACCCGTTCCATTGACACCAATTAGACCGATTCTGTCCAAATCATGGATGATAAAGGAAATATCCTTAAAAACGGTCTTGTCACCGACGGATTTGCTTAGTTTTTCAACGATAAAATCACTCATTTTCTCTCCCTCAGGTAAGTATGGATTGCTTGACGATCATTTTCCAATACTCCATCGACAATGGCAAACTCAATCTCTGTTAAAATATCTCCCAAATCTGGACCTGGCTGGTAACCATATTCCTTGATTAAAATACCACCGTTAATCTGAATTTCTTTCTTGTCATGAATGGTCAAACTTTGGTAAGTTTCTGTGATAGCTTGTGGATTGACTTCTTTTCCTTGTGCCTGACGAAGATTTTCAGCCTGTAAAAGTAAATCCAAGTCAAAGCGGTAACAATCACGCTTGCTCAGCTCTCCTTCTTCTCGCAAAGCCAAAATAGTCAGCAAATCCTGAACCTGCTTGGCAAACTGGCGTGAGGTTTTCCATACCTTCAAAAATGGCTGTGCATCTTTAATCTCCAAAACCCACAATAGAGCTGCCCAAGCTTGTTCAGAAGACTCAAAGGTGAAATCCGCCTCTAAATCAAACAATCTTTGGAGCTTTTCTCGACTGTCTGCCATATCTGGAAGATAGTCATAAGCTCGACTCTCAATCATGGAAGCCAGACCAACTCGCCAAAAAGGTGCCAGCAAGAGTTTATCAAACTCAACGAAGGTACGCTCCACAGAAATTTTCTCCAAGAGTGGTGTCAAAGTCTTCATCGCTTCAAATGTTTCTTGCTCAAGTTTAAAACCAAGACTGGCCTGAAAACGAAAACCACGCATAATCCGCAGAGCATCTTCGTTGAAACGTTCACTAGCCACTCCAACTGCTCGCAAGACTTGGTTTTCTAAATCGTCTAAACCATGGAACAAGTCAATAATTTCGCCTGTCTCATCCAAGGCAAACGCATTAACTGTGAAATCACGGCGCTTGAGGTCTTCTTCTAGCGAACGCACAAAGGAAACCGCGCTGGGTCTGCGATAGTCCACATAGACATCCTCTGTTCGAAAAGTTGTTACCTCATACTCCTCGTCCCCTTCTAAAACTAAGACAGTTCCGTGCTCGATTCCAATATCGGCTGTTCGCGGAAAAATCTGCTTGGTCTCCTCTGGATAGGAAGAAGTCGCAATATCCACATCGTGGATAGGACGATTGAGGAGGGCATCTCTGACGGAGCCCCCAACAAAATAGGCTTCAAATCCTGCTTCTTTAATTTTTTCTAATACTGGTAAAGCCTTCTGAAATTCAGAAGGCATTTGCGTTAATCTCATAATAAGTGTTCTAATCCATAGACAAGCTCATGACGCTTGACAACTTCTTTGATTCCCAAATTGACCCCTGTCATGAAGGAGCTGCGATCATAGGAGTCATGACGAAGGGTCAATCCTTCTCCCTGATTGCCAAAGATAACTTCTTGATGAGCTACTAAGCCTGGCAAACGAACTGAGTGGATCCGCATGCCATCAAAATCAGCACCACGGGCACCAGCAATCAATTCTTCCTCATCAGGCGCACCTTGTTGGATAGACTCTCGAACTTCTGCCATCAACTCAGCCGTTTTAATGGCTGTTCCACTCGGAGCATCTTTTTTCTTGTCATGATGGAGCTCGATAATCTCCACATTTGGGAAATATTTGGCAGCCTGCGCCGCAAATTGCATAAGCAAGACAGCTCCCAAGGCAAAGTTGGGAGCAATCAAGCCACCCAAATCTTGTTCACGAGAAAATGCTTTTAGTTCTGCAATTTCTTCACTAGTAAAGCCTGTTGTTCCTACGACAGGAGCAAAGCCATTTTCAAGAGCAAAGCGTGTATTTTCGTAGGCAACGGCTGGTGTAGTAAAATCTACCCAGATATCCGCTTCAAAACCAGCCAAGTCAGCCTTATCATTGAAAACAGGAATTCCCTGCCATTCTGACTCAGACTCAAACGGATCCAAAACTGCAACTAAGTCCAAGCCCGGATCAGCCAAGACCATCTGGCAAGCAGCTTGACCCATTTTTCCTTTAAAACCGGCAATAATTACTCGAATACTCATCTCTACTCCTGTCTAAGATACAAAGCCTGCAAGAACACAAAGTGAAAATAGGAGGTCCGATCAAGGATTGTCTACTCCTTGGAAGAACTATCTTTTTCACACAGGGTTCCAGGCGTGTTCAATTATCAAGATACAAAGGACGTTAGCTGCCCATGAAAAATAAGGAATGGCGCTGACTTTCTACGAAAGGCAAGACAGGCATCTTTTTTCAAGAGGCAGGTAGGCCGTGTTCAATTGCTAAGATACAAAGCTTGTAAGAACAATTTAGACGATTGGTGTATAGCTCAAGGCGATACTACCTTCTCCAAGGTGGGTCCCAATGACACTCCCAAAGGTATTAATTGGAATCTCAGAAGTCACACCACTCTCCATCAAAAGCTGGCGCAAATCCACTGCCTTTTGAGGAGCATTGCCATGGATGACTGTTATACGGTAGTCCCCATCTTTTGTCAACTCCTTGATGATTTCCACCAAACGTTTGATTGCCTTCTTTTCCGTACGAACTTTTTCGTAAACTTCAATCACACCTTGGTCATTAAAGTAAAGGATAGGCTTGATACTGAGGAGATTCCCTAAGATAGCTGCCCCATTTGACAAACGTCCTCCTTTAACCAAGTGGTCGAGGTCATCTACTATGATAAAGGCTGAATTATCAGCAATTTGGATCCCCAACTTCTCCTGAATCTGGGCAAAATCATCACCTTGTTCTGCCCATTCAAAAGCACTCTCTACCATAAATCCTAGAGGGGAACTGGTGATATGGGTATCTGGAAAGGCAATGGTCAAGCCATCATACTCATCCAACATGTATTGGATGTTCTGATAAAAGCCTGAAATTCCTGACGAAAGAAAGAGTCCCAAGACATGGGTATAACCCTCGTCTTTCAAAGAACTAAGAATCTCATCCAATTTGGCAATACTTGGTTGGCTAGTTTTAGGCAATTCTACAGACTGAACCATTTTTTGATAAAATTCCTCAGCAGTCAGATTGACACCTTCAACATACTCCTCCCCATCAATGTTAACAGGAATATCCAAGATAAATAGATTCTCTCTTTGCAGCGTCTTCTCCTCTAAATAGGCTGAAGAATCTGTAATGACAGCTAATTTCATGACTAAAACTCCAAATTGATCCCTGGAAGATCCAAGGCGATTTCTGTTACTTCATACGTCAAACGATTGAGCATGTTCAAACATGGACGTGCCAAGGTTTCGACTTCTTCTTGGTTAAATTCGCTTGGTTCGTTGACAATTCGACCTTCCACGTGGTTAACTTGAGAAATTGTTCCGCTGATGACAAATTTGTCAAAGACAATCATAAAACTCAAGATAACAACAAGCGAAGTTACTTGGTTTTCTTGGTCATGTTGGAGCAACTGAAAGTTCACGTCTACCTTGGTTTCAGGAGCTCCATTTTCATTTTCCCATTCAAAGTTACGAGCATCAAAGTGATACTGGCTAACAAATTCTTGTTCTCGTTTAAGATTCATTTTTCTCTCCCATTGCTACAATTTACTATGCAATTGTACCACATTTTTATCATTTCATCTAGTTTTCTAGGCTTTAGTCAATTCCGATTTCATCTTTAACAACAGCAGCAATCGTATCTACGTAGTAGTTCACTTCTTCTGTTGTTGGCGCTTCTGCCATGACACGCAAGAGGGGTTCTGTTCCACTTGGGCGGACAAGGATACGACCGTTCCCTGCCATTTCCTCTTCCATCTTTTCGATGATGGTTTTAATGGCTGGTACTTCCATGGCTTTTTCTTTCATGGCATTTTCCACTCGGATATTGACCAGTTTTTGTGGGTAAATCGTCACTTCTGATGCCAGTTGAGACAAGCTCTTGCCTGTTTCTTTCATGATTTTAGTCAATTGGACAGCTGATAATTGACCATCACCAGTTGTATTGTAGTCCATCAAGATAACGTGACCAGACTGTTCACCACCAAGGTTGTAGCCTGATTTTCTCATTTCTTCAACGACATAGCGGTCACCAACAGCAGTCACTGCCTTGTTAATACCAGCACTCTCCAAGGCCTTATGGAAGCCAAGGTTAGACATAACCGTTGTCACGATGGTATTTTGAGCCAACTGGCCTTTTTCAGAAAGGTATTTCCCGATGATGTACATGATCTTATCACCATCGACGATGTCGCCATTTTCATCAACAGCAATCAAGCGGTCACTGTCTCCGTCAAAGGCCAAACCAATAGCTGACTGGCTTTCTTTGACCACTTCTTGAAGAGCTTCTGGATGTGTAGAACCCACATTCAAGTTGATGTTAAGACCATCTGGTGTCTCGCCGATAACAGTTATTTGAGCCCCAAGGTCTGCAAAGATTTGACGAGCACTCGTAGACGCTGCACCGTTAGCTGTATCCAAGGCCACTTTCATCCCTTCAAGAGGAGTTCCAGTTGAAACAAGGTAGCCTTCATACTTACGCAAACCTTCTGGATAGTCCACCAAGGTTCCCAATCCTTTGGCACTTGGACGAGGAAGGGTGTCTTCGGCAGCATCCAACAAGGCTTCGATTTCTGCTTCTTTTTCATCATCAAGTTTGAAGCCATCCCCACCAAAGAATTTAATTCCATTATCAAGGGCTGGGTTGTGACTAGCGGAAATCATGACACCTGCACTGGCTCCCTCAGTTTTGACCAAATAAGCTACTGCTGGTGTTGCAAGGACACCGAGTTTGTAGACGTGAATCCCTACAGAGAGGAGACCTGCCACTAAGGCAGATTCTAGCATTTCTCCTGAGATACGTGTATCACGTCCTACAAAGACTTTAGGGGCTTCCGTTTCATGTTGACTAAGAACATATCCACCAAAACGTCCTAATTTAAAGGCCAATTCTGGCGTCAGTTCTACGTTTGCTTCTCCACGGACTCCATCGGTCCCAAAATATTTACCCATGTTGTTAATCATCCTTTTCTACTTTTTTATTTATTCTTGTTTAGACGAGTCTGGTTTTGTTTCTGAACTCGTTGAAGACGAGCTGCTAGTCGAGGACCCTGTTGATGAGGTCATAGACGAAGAACTCGAGCTAGACGATACTGTTTTGGTTGTAATTTTCATTGTAGTGTCAAATGGCATAATGACGCTTGGTAAGACATTTCCATTTTTATCGACTGCTTGTAGAGGAACAGAGGACGAGTAGTTTCTAGTTATCCGTTCACTCGTCGGTAAGATGGCAATGACACGATCTACTTTGGAGAGGGTTTCCTCATCACTAATAACCGTTACTTTTTCATCTGATACAGTAACGGTATCGATTTTCACGCGAGAATCAATCTGACTAGGATCAATCTCCGGCACAACAATGACATTGTCTCGTTTTGCTTTTTTACCAACCTTCACTGTTATCTTTTGCGGTGTCGCAACAGCCGTCAAACCACTCGGTAAATTTTCAATAGTCAGAGGAACTTCGATGGTTCCTACACTAGCATCAGAAAGATCAGCCGTCACCTTAAATTTGCGGGTACTTTCCTGCATCTCACTCGCTAAAGCAACTCTGTTTGAGCCTGTTAGAAAGACCGTCACCTCAGATGTAAAACCACTGATAAAATACTGATCACTGTCATACTGAATATCAATTGGGACATTAAGAACTGTGTTTGTATAAGTCTCCGTCCGCACCTGTCTGGCACTGTTGCTATTCTGATAGTTTGTCAATGTTGCATAGATAAAGAGAATGCAGGCGAAAAAGAAGGAAGAAATGATGTATAGACTATTTTTTCTCATGTTTCAATCCTCCTAGCAAGCGCTCTTTCAGACCTTGCTTTTTCTCTGATTTTGGAAGTAAGATTCTTCTTAACTCCGATTCAAACTCTTCCAAGGTCAAATCATGCTTAAAGACTCCATTATAGGTGATTGAGATTCCACCCGTTTCTTCCGAAACCACAAAGGTAAGAGCATCTGACACTTCCGACAAACCAATCGCCGCCCTGTGACGCGTTCCAAACTCCTTGGAAATCCCGGTATCTTCGGTCAGGGGTAGATAGGCTGAAGTGACGGCAATCCGGTCTTCCTTGATAATGACAGCACCATCATGCAAGGGAGTATTAGGGATAAAGATATTAATCAATAACTCGGATGAGATTTTCGCATCTAGAGGAATTCCAGTAGAGATATATTCCTGCAAGGTTCTCACTCGCTGAACAGCAACCAGAGCACCTATCTTACGCGGACTCATGTACTCGACTGATTTGACAAAGGCACGAACCATTTGCTCTTCTGCACTAATAGGGGCATTGTAGAAGAAATCAGTAGCTCGACCTAATCTCTCCAAACCAGTCCGAATCTCTGGCGAAAAGATAACCACCGCTGCGATAACCCCGTAGGTGATAATCTGATTGATCAACCATGAAATGGTCGTTAAGCCAATCATATTGGACAGAATCTGACCTAGAATAAAGACCAAAACTCCCCGAACCAAGATCATGATTTTAGTCCCTGCAATCGCTTTGGTAAAATGATACAAAATATAAGTCACAATCAAAATATCAATCAGATTGATGACTATCGTCCAAGGACTTGAAAACAAACTCGTCCAGTATTGCAAATTGGATAATTGTTGAAAATTCATCCCTGGCCTCCTCCCTGTCAAAACACTTTCCGTACTATTATACCATTTTCTGCTCATTTTTTCCCCATCCTACTTCATTTTAAATTAAGCAAAATTATGATAAAATAAACTGACTAGAAAAAACGAAGGAGAAATCATGTCTCAACTCTATGATATTACCATTGTAGGTGGCGGTCCTGTCGGCCTCTTTGCTGCCTTTTACGCTCACCTACGCCAAGCCAAAGTCCAAATCATCGACTCTCTTCCCCAGCTCGGTGGTCAGCCTGCCATCCTCTACCCTGAAAAGCAAATCCTTGATGTGCCAGGTTTTTCAAACTTAACTGGAGAAGAGTTAACCAAGCGTTTACTTGAGCAGCTAGATGGCTTTGACACACCTGTTCACCTCAACGAAACTGTTCTTGAAATAGAGAAACAAGATCAAGGTTTTACCATCACAACCAACAAGGGCAGCCACCTGACCAAAACAGTCATCATTGCCATGGGTGGTGGTGCCTTTAAACCTCGTCCGCTCGAATTAGATGGCGTCGAAAACTATGAAAATATCCACTACCACGTTGCCAATATCCAGCAATACGCTGGTAAGAAAGTGACCATCCTTGGTGGAGGGGACTCAGCAGTTGACTGGGCATTGGCTTTCGAAAAAATCGCCCCAACTACTCTTGTTCACCGTCGAGATAACTTCCGTGCCTTGGAACACAGTGTGCAAGCCCTACAAGAATCATCTGTGACTATCAAGACACCATTCGTTCCTAGCCAACTCCTTGGAAATGGAAAAACACTTGATAAACTGGAAATCACAAAAATCAAATCGGATGAAGCCGAAACGATTGAGGTAGACCACCTCTTTGTCAACTACGGCTTCAAGTCCTCTGTCGGAAATCTTAAAAACTGGGGTCTAGATCTCAACCGCCATAAGATTATTGTCAATAGCAAGCAGGAGTCAAGCCAAGCTGGAATTTACGCTATCGGTGACTGCTGCTACTACGATGGTAAGATTGACTTGATTGCAACAGGTCTTGGTGAAGCACCAACTGCTGTCAACAATTCCATTAACTACATCGACCCTGAGCAAAAAGTACAACCCAAACACTCAACCAGTTTATAATAAAAGAACCACGGATCAACGATTCGTGGTTTTATAGTTCATCTGCAATCTTGTTTATTTTTCTGAGTCTGTGGTTGACACCACTTTTGGTCAGGGGATTGCTCAGGCTATCCGCCAACTGCTGGATAGAGTAGTCTGGGTGCTGGATCCGTAAGCGAGCCACCTCCTGCAAATCCACTGGTAAATTTTCCAAACCCATTCTATCTTTGATTTTACTGATATTGTTGATAGTCTTCATACTAGCAGAAACCGTTCGAGCGATATTGGCTGTTTCAGCGTTATTGGCTCGATTGAGATCATTACGGGTTTCACGCAAAATCTTGACGCGCTCAAAATTATCACGCGCCTGCATGGCCCCAATCACAATCAAGAAATCCATAATGTCTTCTGCCCGCTGGAGATAGGTAACTGCACCTTTCTTTCGCTCAATAACCTTAGCGTCCAGCAAAAACTGCTGGAGGAGAGAGGCCAATCCTTGTGCATGGTCCAGATAAACGGAACTAATCTCCAACTGATACTTACCAGACTCCGGATCTCGGATGCTACCATTTGCCAGAAAGGCCCCACATAAGTAAGCACGACCAGCTTCTTCATCTGCTAAAATATCAGGATCAATGCCTGTCTCCAAACCAAAGAAAGAATCCGCAAGTCGCAAATCAGCCAAAAGCTCCTGCACCCTCTCATCGGTATAGACCGTGTAGACACGATTCTTGCGAAGATTGCTTCTCTGATGGTGTCGAATTTCTGACTTAATCTCATAAAAATGGAGAAAGGACTCATAGAGATGCCGAGCCAACTTAGCATTTTCAGTCACAACAGACAAGGTCAGGCCAGAAGTCGAGAGACCGATACTGCCAGACATCTTGATGATGGCAGACAATTCATGACGACTGAGATGGTGTTGACCAAGAATTTCTTCTTTTACTGCAACTGTAAAACTCATTTTCTCACCTGTATGATGCGCATCAATTCGTCTACAATCAAATCGCCATCATGGAAGGCTCCTCCATTTTCCAAACGAAGGAAGTTGGATGAAATCACACGAGGAACCTGCTTGCAAAGACCAGCAAAATCATGCTCTACCTGAACCAAATATTCATCAAAACGGTTGGTATCCATGTATTCTCTAGGAACCTTCTCGATATTCACCAAGACCGTATCGATAAAAGGCCGACCTAAGTGTCGATGGAGGACTTCCACGTGGTCACTGTCTGAAAAGTACTCTGTTTCCCCACGCTGGGTCATGATATTGCAGACGTAAGCGATCTCTGCCTTAGTCTCCAAGAGAGCCTGCCCAATCTCCTCAATGACAATATTGGGCAAAATCGATGTAAAGAGGGAACCAGGCCCCAAGACGATCATATCACTCTCGAGGATAGTATTGACCACTCGACGGCTGGCTTGGGGTGTTTCATCATCCAAGGTATTGGTCACATAGACATGGTCGATCATACCTGGATGATCTGCAATGTGGCTCTCACCTGCCACCTCAGAACCATCTTTAAAGACTGCATGCAGTGTCAAAGGCTGATCGCTTGAGGGGTAGATTTTTCCTGTTGTGTGGAAAAAGAGACTTAGCAGCTGCATGGCATTATAAGTGGACCCTTGCATTTCAGAGAGCCCTGCTATGATGATATTCCCCAGTGGATGACCCGCAAATGCTCCGGCCTCTTCTGAGAAACGGTACTGAAAAACCTTCTCATAAAACTTGGGCATATCCGACATGGCCACAAGGACATTACGGAGATCACCTGGTGGTGTCAGCTGTTGGATATTCTTTCTTAGCTCACCAGAAGATCCACCATCATCAGCTACCGTTACGATGGCTGCGATCTCAACATCCTTTTCTCGCAAACTTTTCAAAATGACGGGGATACCTGTTCCTCCACCAATTACCGTTATCTTTGGTTTTCTCATGAACGGTTTACCGTTTCCTTTCTTCTGTCTTTGTCACGATGGCTTTCATTGACAGGCCAGTTTTTAGCAAGGTCCTCAGCGATTCGTTTTGCAAAGGCAACACTACGGTGCTGTCCACCTGTACATCCTACTGCAATGGTTAAAACAGACTTGCCTTCTTTTTTGTAACTTGGCAAAATGGGTTCAATCAAAGCGAGTAAGTGCTGATAGAAACTTTCAGACTCTTCATGATTCATCACATAGTCATAAACTGCTTGATCCTCACCTGTCTGATTGCGGAGTTCCGGAAGGTAGTATGGATTTGGCAAAAAACGGACATCAAAGACCAAGTCTGCATCGATAGGAATACCATACTTGAATCCAAAAGACATGACCTCGATACGGAAAGACTGGGCTTGTTCTTGGTCTGAAAATTGCTCAGCAATGGTTTTACGAAGTTCACGTGGGGTGAGTTCTGTCGTATCCACCACATTTTGGCTCATGTTTTTCAAAGGTGCCAAAAGTTCACGTTCCAGCTTAATGCCATCTAAAATTCGACCATCTGCAGCAAGTGGGTGACTCCGTCTGGTTTCCTTGTAACGGGCTACCAATTCCTTATCTGCTGCGTCTAAAAAGAGGATTTTGAAGTCCAAATCATCTTGGTTTTCCAATTCATCCAAAACAGCCTGAATCTCTGAAAAGAAGGAACGACTACGCATATCGACTACTAGGGCTAACTTATGGTCATCATCCTTGGTCTCTACCAACTGCAAAAACTTTGGCAAGAGGGCTGGCGGCATATTGTCAATGGTAAAATATCCCAAATCTTCGAAGGACTGAATGGCTACTGTTTTCCCTGCGCCACTCATCCCTGTCACAATCACCAGGTGAAGTTGTTTCTTTGTCATCTATCTCTCCTTATATCAAAAAAAGTTTGGCAGAGCCAAACTTCAACTAGCTTATCCAATCTCTGCGATCACTTCAATTTCGACTTTTACATCACGAGGAAGACGTGCAACCTCTACAGCTGAACGAGCTGGAAATTCCTCTTTAAAGGCAGTCTGGTAAACCTCGTTAAAAGGAACAAAGTCATTCATATCGCTCAAGAAGCAAGTTGTTTTAACAACATGGTCAAAGTCTGTTCCTGCTTCTGCCAAAATAGCACCGATATTTTTCAAGACTTGTTCTGTCTGTTCTTGGATTGTTTTTCCTACAATTTCTCCAGTTTCAGGAGATAGGGGAACTTGACCGCTAGCAAACAAAAGATTGCCAACGATTTTCCCTTGAACATAAGGTCCGATAGCCTTTGGAGCTTTGTCTGTATGAATTGTTTTTGCCATTTCTTTCCCTCACAATTTTTCTAATATTGCATCCCAAGCCTGATCCATCCCTGCCTTGCTGACAGATGAAAAGAGGATGAAGTCGTCACTTGGGTCAAAGTTTAATTTCTTTTTAATTGCTGATTCGTGCTTGTTCCACTTACCACGGGGAATCTTATCTGCCTTAGTCGCAACGATGATAACCGGAATCTCATAATACTTGAGAAATTCATACATCTGTACATCATCTGCTGACGGGTCGTGGCGGAGATCCACCAGACTGACCACGGCACGGAGATTTTCCCGAGTGGTCAAATACTCCTCAATCATGCGCCCCCATTTTTCACGTTCCTTTTTAGAAACGCGGGCATAGCCATAACCTGGTACATCCACAAAACGCATCTTGTCATCAATGTTAAAAAAGTTGAGTAGCTGGGTTTTCCCAGGTTTTCCTGATGTACGAGCCAGATTTTTGCGGTTGAGCATGGTGTTGATAAAGCTAGACTTGCCAACATTTGAACGCCCTGCTAGGGCAATCTCTGGCAGTTCATCCTGCGGATAGTGAGACTTGTTTGCCGCACTGAGCAGGATTTCAGCATTGTGTGTATTGATTTCCATAGTCACCTCTAGGCTGTTTCTAGGATTGGTTTTTCCGTTCCATCAACAGCTTCTTTTGTGATGCGGACCAATTTCACATTTTCCTGACTTGGCACTTCAAACATAACATCTAGCATGGTTTCTTCAATGATTGAGCGAAGACCACGCGCACCAGTTTTGCGTTCGATGGCTTTATTAGCAATCTCTTGAAGGGCTTCGTCGTCAAATTCCAACTCAACGTCATCATAAGAAAGTAAGGTTTGGTATTGTTTCACCAAGGCATTTCTTGGTTCTTTCAAGATGCGAACCAAGTCATCGACCGTCAATTGCTCAAGAGCAGCAAAGACCGGCAAGCGTCCAATCAACTCAGGGATAATACCGAATTTTTGAATATCTTCTGCGATGATTTCTTGCATGTAAGAGCTATTTTCATCAATCGCCTTGTTATTTTGACCAAATCCGATGACTTTTTCACCCAGACGCTGTTTAACGATTTCTTCGATACCATCAAAGGCACCACCCACGATGAAGAGGATATTCTTGGTATCTACCTGAATCATCTCTTGTTGCGGATGTTTGCGTCCACCTTGAGGCGGTACGCTAGCGACAGTTCCCTCGATAATCTTGAGAAGAGCTTGTTGTACCCCTTCACCCGAAACATCACGTGTGATAGACACGTTCTCGCTCTTCTTGGCAATCTTGTCAATTTCATCCACGTAGATAATTCCACGCTCTGCACGTTCGATGTTAAAGTCAGCAGCCTGCAAGAGTTTGAGGAGGATGTTTTCCACGTCCTCACCCACATAACCAGCCTCAGTCAGAGCTGTCGCATCTGCGATAGCAAAAGGCACATTTAAGCTCTTAGCCAAGGTTTGGGCCAAGAAAGTTTTCCCAGAACCAGTTGGGCCAATCATCAAGATGTTTGACTTCTGCAAATCCACATCTTCTGACTCTTCACGCGTATCGTGGAAATTGATGCGTTTGTAGTGGTTGTAAACTGCCACTGCCAAGGCACGTTTGGCACGATCTTGACCGATAACATAGTGGTTCAAGATATTGAGGAGCTCGATTGGTTTTGGTACTTCAGACAAGTCTGCCAAGACTTCCTCAGCCAACTCCTCCCGAATGATTTCCTGGGCCAATTCCACACATTCATTACAGATAAAGGCATTATTCCCAGCGATTATTTTCTTTACTTCTTCTTGGCTTTTGCCACAAAATGAGCAATAAACCATCATATCATTTTTCCTATTTGTAGGCATGATTTCCTTCCATTCTAATTTATCATTCTATCTAAAATAAGGTCATATAAAAAGCGTGGACACTATTGACCAGATTGGTAAAAGCATTCAACCAGAGTAAGGCAGACAGTCCATAGCGCTTCTTACGAAAAGCCTGTGCTCCAGTCAAAATACAGATCACACACAAAAAAGCTGTAAAAAATCCAAATATACTGCGCTCCATTAGACTTCCTTTCTCTTTCGGTATTGGATGGTGAAATCATAGTTGTTTTTCTCATCTCGCTCATAAGATTTGCTTGCGACTGTCTCAAAAAGAGACAAGTCAAAATCCTCAGGGAAATAGGTGTCTCCCTCCACCTGAGCATGAATCTGTGTCACGATGATTTCATCTAAATAGGGCTCAAAAGCCTGAAAAATCTGTTTTCCGCCAATGATATAGAGATTTTTTCCCTGACTCTGATACCACGCTAAAACAGACTCCACATCTTGAAATACGAGCGCCCCATCTATGACTTCTTCGCTATTGCGCGTTAAAATCAAGGTTTGCCGTTTTGGAAGCAGACGACGTCCCATGCCATCAAAGGTCACTCGACCCATCAGTATAGCATGATTTAAAGTTGTTTCCTTAAAATGTTGCAACTCTGCTGGCAAATGCCAAGGGAGACGATTTTCTTTCCCAATCACACCTTTTTCATCTTGGGCCCAAATGGCTATGATTTTCTTTGTCATGCTTCCGTCCTTTTTATTGATACTACTATTTTATCAAAATTCTCCCAAAAAGGCTGTTTTGAAACGCGCGCAAAAGAGAGAAAAGGAGCAGGCTTCATTCAGCCTGCTCCTATCGTCCCTAGGACATATATTTTTTTGCTTCTGATTCGATTTTTTCAACCACTTCTTGGATACTTAGTCCAGTTGTGTCAAGGTAAACTGCATCCTCAGCCTGTTTGAGAGGTGAGGTTTCACGGTGACTATCCTTGTAGTCACGCTCAGCAATCTCTTCTTTCAACGTTTCAAGGTCTGTTTCAATCCCTTTAGCAATATTTTCCTTGTAACGACGCTCTGCTCTTTCTTCAACAGAAGCCACTAAGAAAATCTTGAGTTCAGCTTGTGGTAAAACAACTGTCCCGATATCACGCCCATCCATGACGATACCACCTTGCTGAGCAATCTCTTGCTGGAGAGAAACCAGTTTTTCACGCACTTCAGGAATGGCAGCGATGCTTGAAACCTTGTTGGTCACTTCATTTTCACGAATCGGATGGGTAATATCAACATCTCCTACAAAAACAAGTTGCTCACCTGTTTCTGAACGTCCAAAACTAATGGGGTGTTGGTTAAGAAGCTCAAGAAGTTGGTCTACATTTTCTGCATTCAACTGGTGCTTGAGCGCTATATAAGTCGCAGCACGGTACATAGCACCTGTATCGAGATAAGTATATCCAAAATCCTTAGCGACAATCTTTGCGACCGTACTCTTGCCACTCGAAGCTGGACCATCGATAGCAATTTGAATTGTCTTCATGACCGACTCCTATCTTGTCTTAATCACATCACCTGGGTTGGCAAACCAAGATCCAGATGACATGTGAGAAGGATTTAGGGCTTCTAGCTGGGCAATGGAAATCCCTGCACGTTGAGCAAGAGCTGCTTCTCCCTCTCCAGGCTGTACTGTAAGTGTTCCTTCACCCTCTGTAGTATGTTCTTCCGAACTGCTCTGTGAAGGTGTTGATTCAGAAGAAGCTGTTTCCTCTACCTTGCTACTTGAAGATGATGATTCTTCCACTTTAGAACTTGAACTTGTAGAAGGAGACGATGCATCATAGAAGTCCTTCAAAGATGATGTACGATTGCTTCCACCGGTTGATAGGTAAATCAATACAACTACCATCGCTACAACAATTACAAAGAAGAGGCTGGCTAGAACCGTTAAGACACGATTCGCAACAACGCCTTTCCCTTTTTGTTTCCGGTGTCGACGCTCTGATCTTGTTTCTTCCTCATTGTTTTCGTAAATATCTTCTTGCCACGGTTCTTTTTCCATACCTTACTCCTTGTTTTTTTTACATTTTCTTATTACAATATAAATATGAAAGTCACACTTATACCCGAACGGTGCATTGCCTGCGGGCTTTGCCAAACCTATTCTGAACTCTTCGATTACCATGATAATGGAATCGTTCGATTTTACGATGATCCAGTTGAATTGCAAAGAGAAATCGCTGAGACCAGCGATGTTCTGGAGGCCATCAAAAATTGTCCTACAAGAGCACTTCTAAAAGATCCATCGTAGGAAGCAGGGAATAAATATAATTGATTTTTTCTCATTTTTCCCACACTTACTAGTTTAGCATATTTCTAGGTAAAATTATAGTCTTTTTTGGTTATTTTTTCCTTCAATAACAGAAAGGTCACTTTTTTCTTTGACGAGATAGAGTGGTCTTTTTTTGGTTTCTAGATAAATCTTACTAATATACTTACCGAGAATCCCAATCGTCAGGAGTTGAATCCCTCCAAGAAAGAGAATGACAGCCATCAAAGACGTCCAACCAGATGTCGGATTTCCCAGAATAAGAGTCCGAAACACTACAAAAACAGTCATCACAAAAGAAAGAAAACAAGATAGGAGTCCCGCTACAAAGGCTATACTCAAGGGAAAATCTGAAAAGTTAAGAATCCCTTCAATCGAGTAGAAAAAGAGTTGTCTAAAACTCCAACTGGTCTTGCCAGCCTGTCGTTCAACGTTTGGATAGTCCAGATAGTGCGTTTTAAAACCCACCCAGGCAAAGAGTCCTTTAGAAAAACGATTGGATTCGGTCAGGGTTAAAATAGCATCTACTACAGACCTTCTCATCATGCGAAAATCACGGACACCTGAGGGCAAGGCTACTGGGCTAATTTTTTGCATGAGGCGGTAAAAGAGGTTCGCACAGAGACTACGGAAAAAGGGTTCTCCCTCCCGACTAGTTCTCCGTGTCCCAACACAGTCTAAGTCTGCATTCTGGTCTAGTAAGGCCTTCATCTCAAGTAGCATACTAGGAGGATCCTGAAGGTCTGCATCCATCACGACCACCAAGTCTCCAGTTGCATGCTGCAAGCCTGCGTATAAGGCTGACTCTTTCCCAAAATTTCGTGAGAATGAGACATAACGGACCGCAGGATTTTGCTCCCGATAGGTCTTTAAAAGCTCTAAAGTCCCATCGCTTGAGCCATCGTCTACAAAGACATATTCGACCTCTGCTCCCAAGTCAGGAAGCAGAGCTTCCACAGACTGATAAAAAAGAGGAAGTACTTCCTCTTCGTTTAGACATGGGACAATGATTGAAATCATCATCTTAGTCTTCAAATCCATTTGGATGCTTGCTTTGCCAACGCCATGCGTCTTCACACATTTGGGCGATGTCGAGTTCTGCTTTCCAGCCCAGTTCTGCTTTGGCTTTTGCTGGGTCTGAGTAGCAGGTAGCTATATCACCTGGGCGGCGTTCTACGATGCGGTAAGGAATAGGACGTCCCACTGCTTTTTCCATGTTTTGAATAATTTCAAGAACGGAGTAACCTTTCCCAGTTCCAAGGTTATAAACATTAAGACCTGAACCTTTTTGGAGTTTTTTCAAAGCTGCAACGTGACCTTTGGCCAGGTCTACGACATGGATATAGTCACGAACACCAGTTCCATCTTCTGTATCGTAATCATCTCCAAATACTTGCACTTGCTCTAGTTTGCCAACTGCTACTTGTGAAACATAAGGTAAGAGATTGTTTGGAATTCCATTTGGATTTTCTCCTAGGTCTCCACTTTCATGCGCTCCGATTGGGTTAAAGTAACGAAGTAATACCACGTTCCATTCTGAGTCTGCCTTGTAGATATCCGTCAAAATTTCCTCTAGCATGAGCTTAGTACGACCATATGGATTGGTCACTGAAAGTGGGAAATCTTCTAAGATTGGAACTGTATGAGGGTCTCCGTAAACTGTCGCAGAAGAACTGAAGATGATGTTCTTACAGTTATTTTCTTCCATGGCTTTTAGAAGGCTGACAGTTCCTGCGATATTGTTGTCATAGTAGGTAAGAGGGATACGGGTTGATTCACCAACAGCCTTCAAACCCGCAAAGTGAATGACACCAGTCGGTTCTTCCTGCTTGAAAATATCTCTGAGTGTATCTGTGTCACGGATATCTGCCTCATAAAAAGGAATCTCAACTCCTGTGATTCTTTCAACAACTTCTAAACTTTTACGATTGCTATTGACAAGATTATCCACCACAACCACTTGATGACCTGCTTGGATCAACTCAATAACAGTGTGGGTTCCGATAAATCCAGCACCACCAGTTACCAAAATCTTTTCTTGCATCTTTCTTCCTCGATTCTCGGATTATTTTTTCTTATTTTATCATTTTTGATAGGGAATGTCATTTGACATCCTAAACTATCTGCTAAAATTTCAGTAAAATGCTTATACTCTTCGAAAATCTCTTCAAGCCACGTTAGCTTCGCCTTGCCGTGGGTTGGTATGGTTACTGACTTCGTCAGTTCTATCCACAACCTCAAAACAGTGTTTTGAGCTGACTTCATCAGCTCTATCCACAGCCTCAAAACAGTGCTTTGAGCAGCCTGTGGCTAGCTTCCTAGCTTGCTCTTTAATTTTCATTGAGTATCATTCGCTTTTTACTCGTTTGACATAGTTTGCAATTGGATAGTTTACTGGGTCCAAGGTCAATTCCTTGTCTTGGATCAGTTGAGCTAAGTGGTAACCAATGATAGGCCCAGTTGTGAGGCCTGATGAACCTAGGCCACTAGCCGCATAGACACCTGCTAAGCCAGGTACTTCCCCAAAGAAAGGCGAGAAATCACTGGTGTAAGCACGAATTCCCACACGCTCACCCGATGATTTCGCTCCTGCCAAGGCTGGATAGTGAGGCAAGGCCGCATCCTCCATTTGCTGGAGCAAGGTTTCATCCACCGTCAAGTCAAATCCCATGTCGTTTTCATGGGTAGCTCCTAAAGACAATTTCCCACCTGCAAAAGGGATCAAATCCCACTCTCCTTCCGGCATGACAACAGGGTAAGATGCTAGGTCTTCGGAGAGTTGATAATCTCGGAGCTGTCCCTTTTGGGGACGAACATCTACCTCATACCCTAAAAGCTCCAAAATGTCACCCAACCAAGCTCCCGTCGCTAAAATAACCTGATCAAACAAGTCTTCACCAATCTGATAGCCGGATGCTAAAGGTGTCAGACTCACTTTTTCTTTGACCAGCTTGACTTGACTGGCTTCTAGCAAACGAGTTACTAAGAGGTGACCATCTACTCTCGCTCCACCAGAAGCATAGAGCAGGCGGTCGAATCCCTGCAAACCAGGGAATAATTCATCGGCAGATGCTTGATTCAGAACATCTAACTGGCCTATCAAGGGAGATTCTTCTCTACGCTGGAGGGCTAGTTCATAAAGTTCTTCTAGTTTGGATTCATCCTTTTTCAAGAGAAAAACTCCTGAGCGTTGGTAAAAGTCGATTTCCTGACCAGACTTTTCTAAATCAGCCAACAAATCCACATAAAAGTCAGCTCCCAAGCGCGCCATCTTGTACCAGGCTTTATTACGGCGTTTGGAAAACCAAGGACTGATAATTCCCGCTGCTGCTTTGGTAGCCTGACCTTGTCCATGGTCAAAAACGGTCACCTCTAGGTCACTTTCTTTAGAAAGGTAGTAGGCAGCAGTTGCCCCTACAATCCCTGCTCCAATAATGGCAACTTTTTTCATTGTCTTCACTTTCTAACTAGATATGGTGGAAAGGATTGGTCGATGCTTGACTAGGTAAAATATCAATGTCCCAGCCTTTCTCTTCCTTCCATTGAGTAAGAAGTGCTGCGACTCTTTCCACAAAAAGCACTTCTATATAGTGACCTGGATCCAATGCCAACAGGCCATCAGACAACATATCCTGGGCAGTGTGGTAGTAGATGTCACCAGTAATGTAGACATCTGCCCCCTTAGCTAAAGCATCCTTATAGAAAGATTGACCACTACCGCCACAGATGGCCACTCTTGAAATAGGCTTCTGCAAATCACTCTCTTGATAATGCACCATTCGAAGGCTATCTAGACCAAAGACTTGCTTGATATGCTGAGCAAATGCTCCAAAAGTCTGTGGTTGAATGTCACCAATACGCCCAATCCCACGTTCTGGACCTGTTTCCTGGAGATAAGTCGTCTCCTCAATGCCTAGCATCTGGCAGAACCAGTCATTGAGACCATTCTCAACGATGTCAATATTGGTGTGACTGATATAAACGGCGATGTCATGCTTGATAAGGTCGATGTAAATCTGATTTTGCGGACGGCTGGCTACCAAGTCCTTGATGGGACGGAAAATTGGCGCGTGCTTGACGATAATCAAATCCACACCCTTTTCAATAGCCTCTGCCACCGTCTCTTCACGAATATCAAGGGCAACCATGACCCTTTGGATATCCTTGTCCAAAGTTCCAATTTGCAGGCCACGGCTATCTCCCTCCATTGAAAATTCCTGAGGGCAAAAGGCTTCATATGCGTTAATTACTTCACTTGCTAACATGGAGCACCTCCTTGATGGCTTGAATTTTATCTACTAGAACTTGACGTTCCTCCAGATTTTTTTCTGGGATTTGGCTAAGAGCGAACTCTAGCTTAGTAGCTTCTTTTTGCCATTTTTTGATAAAGACTGAGCTGACTTCTTTGGACAAGAAAAGTCCAAAGCGAACATCACTGGTTGATAGCTTCATTTGTCCTGCTTCCACAACTAGAATTTCATAAAACTTGCCAGCTTCTTCTAGGATGCTTTCTGCTACGATTTGAAAACCGTGGTCTTGTAGCCAGATGCGCAAGTCGTCTTCACGATTATTGGGCTGGAGGATTAAACGTTCTACATTCGCAAGCTTGTCCAAGCCTTCTTCTAGGATCGTTGCAATCAAGCGCCCGCCCATACCAGCAATAGTGATGACCGATACTTGATCAGATTCTTCAAAAGATGCCAAACCATTGGCTAAACGGACTTGGATTTTCTCCTTTAGACCGTGAGCCTCTACATTTTTGACCGCAGACTGGTAGGGACCAACCACCACTTCGCCTGCAATGGCACCTTCAATTTGCCCTCTCTCGACCAACTCGATAGGCAGATAAGCATGGTCACTCCCCACATCTAGTAACACAGCACCTTGGGGCACAAAGGACGCCACCAATTCTAATCTCTTTGAAATCATCTTCTCTCACTTTCCAAAACTCTGTTACCTCTTATTATACCACATTTCATACTCTTCAAAAATCAAATTCAAACCGCGTCAACGTCGCCTTGCCGTACTCAAGTACAGCCTGCGGCTAGTTTCCTAGTTTGCTCTTTG
>NZ_AJRH01000009.1:0-50973 GCF_000297015.1 Streptococcus sp. GMD6S
GCATCAGAATTAGCCTTTTGAACACGTGCCAATTCTGTTTGATAAGCTGCTAATTTAGCTTGATAATCAGCATCATTATCCTCTTTAGCTTTCTTAATAGCTGCAAGGTCTGCTTCATACTGCTTCATCGCTGCTTCATAATTCGCTTTTGCAGTTTCATTACGCTGTTTAATCGCTTCATTTTCAGCTTTAAGCGCTTCGTTTTTAGCTGTGTTTTCTTTTACTGCTTTATCATAAGCCTCTTTAGCTTCAGCATTAGCTTTTTGTACTCGAGCTAATTCTGTCTGGTAAGCTGAAAGTTTATTTTGATAATCCTGTTGACTATCTTCATTTGCTTTTTTGACAGTTGCTAAATCTTTTTGATATTGTGCTAGCTTAGCCTCATATTCTGCTTTAGCTGTTGCATTAGCAGTGTTGATTTTTTCAACTTCTTCTTGATGACTTTTTAGATCTTTTTGGTACTTGTCATCCGCTGCTTTGTTTTCAGCATTGATTTTATCTGTTTCAGCCTGATGAGCTGCGACTTCTTTTTTATATGCTTCAGTTGTTGTCTTTACTTCTTCAGCCTGTTTAGCATAGTCGCTTTTAATCTCATCTTGCTTTTGAGCATTCTCTGTAGCAGTTGTGGCTGTTCCTTTGTCTTTTGTTTCATCTTGAACTACCTTAACTCCTGCAGATTTTGCATCAGCAACTGCTTTATCCAAATCAGCTGATGATACTTCTACTGGCAAAGCTGAGTCTTTAGAACCAGCCTTAGCTTGGCTTTCTTTGGCAACTTGGCTCATTTCACCCTGAGCTTCAGGTAAATTTGTAGCCGGGTTTCCTGTAGTAGCTACCTCAACCGTACTTGTACTAGTTGTCTCTGTAACTTCATCAGCAAATACTGCTTTGTCTGCAAAAGCAATCAAAGCCGTTCCTAAAACAGCACCACACAAAGTTTTGGCAACTTTGCTTTTACGAAATCCATAGACTTCTTTTTTATTTTTCATTATAATCCTTTTCCTTATCTAAATTTAGTCATTACTCCTCATTCTAGCACTTTACAAGGCAGGATGCAAATATTTACTCTTTTTTTTATTTATAGAAAAATTCCACCTATTTATAAATTAAATTAAAAAGAAGATGATCACACCATCTTCTTTTAGTTAAACTATTTATTTTTCAGTCAAAGCTGCCAATCCTGGAAGAACTTTACCTTCAAGGAGTTCCATTGATGCTCCACCACCAGTAGAGATCCATGAGAACTTGTCTGCACGGCCAAGGTTGATGGCTGCAGCAGCTGAGTCACCACCACCGATGATTGATTTTACGCCTGGTTGTTTCACGATAGCATCCATGACACCGATTGTACCAGCTTGGAAGTCAGGGTTTTCAAATACACCCATAGGTCCGTTCCATACAACTGTTTTCGCACCAGTCAAAGCTTCGTCAAATTTAGCGATAGATTTTGGACCGATATCCAAACCAAGGAAACCTGGGTCTACTGCTTCACCTTCAGTGTCTTTCACTTCAGTGTAGTCAGCAAATGCGTTTGCTTCTTTTGAGTCAACTGGCAAGATCAATTTGCCGTTTGCTTTTTCAAGAAGAGCTTTCGCAACATCCAATTTGTCTTCTTCTACAAGTGAGTTACCGATTTCGATACCTTGAGCTTTGTAGAATGTGTAAGTCATCCCACCACCGATAAGAACTTTATCAGCTTTTTCAAGCAAGTTTTCGATAACACCGATCTTGTCTGAAACTTTTGAACCACCAAGGATTGCTACGAATGGACGTTCTGGAGCTTCAACTGCTTCTTGGATGTAGGCAATTTCGTTTTCAAGAAGGAAACCAGCAACTGCTTTTTCAACGTTTGCTGAGATACCAACGTTAGATGCGTGTGCACGGTGAGCTGTACCGAATGCATCGTTTACGAAAATACCATCTCCAAGTGATGCCCAGTATTTACCAAGTTCAGGATCATTTTTAGATTCTTTCTTGCCGTCAACATCTTCGTAACGAGTGTTTTCAACCAAGAGAACTTGTCCATCTTCAAGAGCGTTGATCGCAGCTTCCAATTCAGCACCACGAGTGACACCTGGAAGGAAAGCAACGTCTTGACCCAATTTAGCTGCCAAGTCAGCAGCTACAGGAGCAAGTGATTTACCAGCTTTGTCTGCTTCTTCTTTTACACGGCCAAGGTGAGAGAAGAGGATTGCACGTCCACCTTGTTCAAGGATGTACTTGATAGTTGGAAGAGCTGCAGTGATACGATTATCATTGGTAATCACGCCATCTTTAACAGGTACGTTGAAGTCAACACGAACGAGAACTTTTTTCCCTTTCAAGTCAACGTCTTTAACAGTCAATTTTGCCATTAGATATGACTCCTTCTTTTTTTATACGTGTTAATTATATCACAAAATCAGCAAAAGAGATAGAAAAACCCTAAACTTTTCTTGTTCTTTCCTCTATTTATTAACCTAAAAATCTAGGATTGCAGTTCGGGAAATAGAAATTTTCACATAATTCGGTTGGAATAATTTAGGCAAATTTCTTGATTGATCTGCCTAATTACTTCTATACCATTCTTTTTCTAATATTTTAATCCTTAATATTCTAAACTCTACAGTCCTTCTTTTTGAATTGCTAGGTTTCTTATTATACAATATAACTAAAATAGTTTCTTCAGTTTGTACTATTTGAGATTAAAAGAAGAGGAATTGCTACCATGAAATTAGAAAGACTAATCTATATTTTACTGTCTCTTTTAAATAAGAAGAGAATAACAGCTAAAGAGATTGCAGAGAGGTTTGAAATATCTACTCGAACTGTATATAGAGACATGGATACACTCAGTTTAGCGGGGATTCCAATCTATTCGGAACGTGGAGATAAGGGAGGTTTCTATATACCAAGCGACTATAAGATAGACAGAAACTATTTCACTGAGGAAGAGAGACAGTTTATCATTAATATGAGCCAAAATGTTAGTAAAATCGTTGGTCATTCAAGTCTTGACAGTATCGAGCACAAGCTGTCTTCTCAAGAAATTACAAGAGCAAACAGTCCTTTTTACTTTGATCTCAGTTCCTGGACTCTTAATACAAATTATTTACTAGAAATTGAGGAAGCGATACAAACTGAACAGATGATTTCTTTTTCTTACTATTCGAAAAAACAAGAGAAAAGTCAGCGAACAGTTATTCCATACAGATTGATCTATAAACTGAATGCTTGGTATGTTATCGGTTACTGCTTAGAGAAATTAGATTTTCGTATTTTTAAATTAACTCGAATTCGAGAACTAGAACCAGTGGAGATAAAAGATAAATCATTCGATTATCCACGTTTATCTCAAGAAAAGTTAGAGCTTTTTTTAAATCCCCCCAAAAATAAAGTGGAGGGGCAAAGAGAAGAAATCGAACTAGTTTTTACAAGATTTGCACTTCCAAAAATCTACGATCACTTCACGGAAGAAGAAATCAGAGTCGAGGACGAAATAATAAAAGTTCAGGCATTTAGAGCTTTAACTCCTTCATTTTTTGATTTACTATTAAGTTTTGGTTATCAAGTAAAGGTCGTATCCCCAAGTCACTTACAAAATCTACTGGTCAGTACTCTCAAAAAAAATCTTCAGCAATATGACAACCTGTAGTCATATTGCCTTTTGTATACTCTTAAGTGGGCAAAATATTTCGTGATATTCATCATAGCCCAATTATTTTACAGGAGGTTCCAAATGGATACAAAAACACTTGCAGAAAGCTATTTTACGGCAGTAAATGAGGGAGGCTGGGAAGATTTCGTAGCTGAAAACTTTGATTATGGCATGTGCGATAGTATAGAAATTCGACAAGGACGTAATATTTATTTGCAAGGCGCAGGCCAATTCTATGCTTTGAGCAAGCATCTTGAAGTGAAGCAATTACTTGTTGATGGTCGAACAGTCTCAGCTTTAAATCGCTACCGTCTACATTCTCCTCAAGGAAAAGAACTAGAACTGGATGTCGCAGAATTTCTGAAATTCGATGAGTTTGATAAATTAGTTGCATCCAATATTTATTTCGACACCTATCGTTTCCAAAAATTTATCCAAGGAATTGAATAACAAAAATCTAGCTTCAAATTTACTCTTCAATTTCAAAACTAAAAACAAGGTCTGACTAATCTACAGTCAAACCTTGTTTTTTTATTTTTATAAGAAAATCCAAGATTCGTAAATCTGATTAGTTTTCTCTCCCCTTTCTAGAGAGCAAACCGTAGCCACTCATTAGTCCGAGAAGTCCCAGCGCTACTAGACTAGCATCTGTTTCTGCACCAGTATTCGGCAGTTGTTTGCTTGTTTCTTCAACTTTTGCTGGCGTTGCTAAAAGCGCTTGATCCCTTGTTTGTGAGACTTGCTCTTCTTTCGTTCCAACTTCTGTGATTTCTGGGATCGCTTCCTTGAGAACTTCAGTCGAACGAAGGGTGCGTTTGCCCTGAGCATCAACTTCTACAAATTGGCGAACTTGTCCTTCCACTCCTACTTGTACTAGCTGACGTTGTCCTTTGAGAAAGGCTGCATTTGGTCGTTCCTGATGTTCGAAGGAAACTGTCCCCTCTTCAATTTCCAGTTTCGGAGTTTCTAGAACTAAATCTTTCACACCTTCAGCTGGTTGGTTGCTTGATAGAACTTTTGTTCCTACTTCTGTGATTTCTGGGATTGCTTCCTTGACTACCTCAGTCGAACGAAGAGTGCGTTTGTCTTTGGTATCTACTTCTACAAAACGACGAACTTGACCTTCAACTCCAGCTTGCACAACACGGCGTTGTCCTTTGAGAAATTCGGCGTTTGGTCGCTCCTGACGTTCATAGGCTGTTGTTTCAGTTTCAATAACTAGTTCAGGGAGTGCCTCAACCGTTGGAGCCACTTCATTTGGATCCACGCTTCCAACATGGTGACTTTCTTCTGCAGGAGCTAGTTTCTTATTTAGCTTCTCTTTCATTTCCGCAAAAGCTTGTGGAGTTGGCATCTCTGAAGCCAACAAAGTTTCTGCTTGGGCAATCAACTCAGCTTTAGGATCTTTTTCACGGACAGATTCGAGCAAACCTTCCAATTCTTCTCTAGCTGTCTGATAACGTTGATTTCCATCCAAGGCTGTCCCTGCTTGTTTCAACTCATTCAAAGCCCGATTGACTTCTTCTTGACTGGCATCATGGTTTTCTGCAACAGCTTTCGCTGCATTAAGTTTCTCTACTAGTGCAGCTTGTTTGTCCTCACTTGAGAAGGTATATGCAAGGGTTGACTGGCGACCTTGGGCAGCAGTGATTTCTTGTTTGAGGTATTCATCATTAACTGCAGCCTTTGGAGAAACCAAGACATCAAACTCAGCAGTATGTCCCTTGTAATGCAAGGTCAAGGTCTGGCGTCCAGTCTTCTGAGCATCGTAGCCTGTAATTTCAACATCTTTATCAGTAAAGCTGTGAGCCTCTTCTGTCTCATCATCATAGAGAACACCGAAGCGACCTTCAGAGAAATCCAGTTGATCTCCTACTAGATAGTCTGTTTTTGGTTTCTTAGTAATATACAAGCCCGCTACTTCTTTCGGTTTTCCTTCATCTTGACCAGTCACTTGTACTTTTAAGTCACCAGTAACCGAAAGTCCTAGATAGCTAACTGTGAGCTTTTGTTCCCCTTTTTGATGAGCGTTGTAGCCAGATACTGTCACACCTGAGTGAGTAAGGTTGATGAGCTCATCGGCTTGTCCCCCTTCGTATTGAACACGGAGAGTGCCGCCTCTAAGGTCAAGCTTTTCTCCCTCTTTATAAACTATCTTCTTAGGTCCTTTTTCGAGACTAACTGCAGCAATTTTTCTCTCATCCTGCGGAATCGCTACTGCCAAGGTGTTACTGATTTCTTTGCCAGGTAGTTTGGTACGATAGTAGAGGAGAGTTGGTTGCTTGTCAAAAGCCAATGGTGCTGTTGGCAAGTCGCCTCCAGTTTCAGTCTTCAAGGTTGCAATTGGTGTTTGTGAATCTGCCTTGTCGTAAACGGTGATAGTTGCACCCGCTGGAACATCAGAGAAGCCTAGTTGAACTTGATGGTTTCCAAGTGAACGGGCAGCTACCTTAGCCATTGGAATATTTTGGCTTTCTGTATCCAAGGTTTCGTACATCTTCCAGTTGTATATACGAATGGCTTTCCAAGGTGTTCCATTATCTGAAGTGATAACTTTTAGGCGCCAGTCTTGAGCGGTGATTGGTTTGTCAAGAGTGATATCTGTCACGTGCGCTTTATTGCCACGAACTTCCTTAGCTAGCTTCCACTCGCCATCTGTATCCTTGTAGTAAAGATCAAAGTCTTTGGTGTTCATCAAACCGTCGTTTACGGATTCTCCACCAGCTCCCGCATGATCCATTACCCATCTGACAACACGACGTGGTTGGGTCAAACGAATATCGACACTACCGCTCAATTGTCCTGAAGACCACTTGTCTGACAGGCTAGTAATGGTACCGTTCAACATACCTTCGATGCCTTCTCCACCTTCAGTATTTGGGAAAGTGCTATCGATAACCTTTGCCCCTGGAACAATATTTTCAGCTAAAGGTCTTGGGAGAGTCGTATCCTGAACTGTCATCCCCCAGTTAAAGGATGCCGTCGCAGCTTCAGAACGAAGTCCATTTTTACCAACCGCAACGACTTTCAATTCCTGAATCCTACCAGTCGCATTAGCAGAGCGGCTAATTTTTGGCAAGTAGATAGCGGAAGCAGATGATCCTGTCAACAAACGCCAGTTATCCCCATCTTTTTCGTAGACTTCATAGAAATCTGCATCTTGGTTACCCGCAAACTGAACCACTGCTTCAGCTTCTTGGGCATTCTTGAGAGATTGTTTCACTACAGAGAGACCTGTCGGGGCTTGTGGCGCTTGGTGATTGTCTGAAATGGTTAATTGACCTAGGTTGAACTGATAATCTTTTACAGCTCCTTCATGCTCGAAGAAGAGTTTGACTGCATAGATGGTTTTACCTGCTAGTGAGCTGAGGTCAAATTCTTCATTCTTCCAGTCATCAGAGAGAGTCAGTTCTTTCCATGCAGCTGCATCCTCAAATTTGTAGTCTGGAGTCGTAGAGAAGGCCATATAAACTTTAGAGCCTTTTCCTCCCTTGTGGGCAACACGAAGTTTGGTTTTCTCTGTTACTTCTAGTTTGGTAGAATACAAATTCACATCCTGGTCCGTCTTACCAACTACATCACCTGAGAATTTAAGGGAGTTACCTCCATTATAGGCATCTGTAAAATCATATTCTGCACGAAGTTTTTCACCTGTCGAAGTCTGCCACCAGCGCCATGTTGGCAAAACACCTGAAACAGAACGGTAGTTCCACTCAGAATCCTTAGAAACTTTACCGTCAACAAACCATTTTCTACCATGACCTGTATTAAAAGAGGTGGTGAAGGTACGTCCTACTGCTGGTGTACGGTCAGCAACTAAATTGGCAATTCCATACCACTCTTTATCTGCTGGTTTTTGAGCCGTTGGATCTCCTTGGTAACCTGTAAAGAAGATGTCTTCGTTCTTGTGGTAGTCTTCGCCTGTTTTTCCTAGACTGGTAATCGTATCTGGTGCAAAAAGTCCAAGTGACAAACGCAACTTGCCTTTTTCATCTAAGAGGGCATCCCATTTGACTTTGGTCTTATAAGAGCCACCTTGTTGCAATTCCAAGCCTGCAAAGACATCATACTGGCTACGTTCTAGCCATTTTGCCATCTCTACGGAGTGGTCATTCTTTTCCTTGTTCCAGTTGAAATTGGCAAAAAATTGATCTGCAGGGACTTTGTCACCTTCTTTTTGCATGAACTGGTAGTTGTAATCACCTAGACCATCTTCGTGGTAACGACCGTATTTGTAGGTCATGGCATCGTACCAAGCATACTTGATCGGGTGGTTGACTTTGGCTGCGTATTCTTTTGTATAGAGCATGAATTGGCGCATTTTTTCACCAAGAGGTGCTACCAATTCACCCGTTGTTTCTTGGTTGATAAAATACCCATCAAAGCCATAGTACTTAGCAAGGTCGACAAGTTTTCGTGCGATAGGGAAGGTGCCATCTGCGTCTTGTTTCAAGGCAGCTGCAAATTTCTCTTGGTCGGCAATGCTATTTGACCAGTTGAAAAAGAGGGTTCCATAAACGGGAACTCCGTTGCGGTGCCCAGCATCAATGACATCTGGAGTTGGAACTAGACCTTCCCAGAAGACCATTGAATCCAAGTACTGCCAGTAATCAAAGGCGTAAGCCTTGAATTCTTCTCCACCAACAGAAGCATGGTCTTTAGCCTTTGAGTTGGTATTTGCTAGCGCCTGAACCTTGGCTCTTCTGCTTGCTTTTTCGTTAACCAACTGACCTCTATGGCGCTTGGCGAGTTCAACTGAGGAACGATTGATGGGATCATCCTCGCGCGCACCTGGTTCCCATTTCAACAAATCATCCCAAGTATCAAATTTGATTTCTTTTGGTCGGAGACTCTTTTCTTCATTTTTAGGAACGTCTGCTAGAATCGGTTTGTCGGCTTTCTTCTCAGCCACTTGAGGAGTTTCCTCTGGTTTGACTTCTTCTTTTTCAGTTGGTTGAGCAGGTTTTTCTGTCGGAGTTGGCTTTGCTTCTTCTTTTTCATTAACCAGATCCGTTATTGTTGGAGGGTTTTCTGAAATTGGTTGCTCAGCTACTTTGTTCTCTGTTTTCTCTAATTGTTTTTCAAGGGCTGCAGTATCTGGATTAGCTGTTTCACTAGTACTTGTCGCTTGGGCGCTCGTATTTGTAGCTGTTTCAGGGACTGCGACTTGTTCGGCAAGAGCTGGGCTCGCAAATAGAGCTGAACCAATCATCAAGGAACAAGCCCCGATTGACAACTTACGAATACTGTAACGGCAACGTTTTTCAAAAAATAGATTTTTCATCTTATCCTCCTAATAAAATATAAAGTAAGCGCTTTACTTTTTGATAAAAAGTAACTGTTCTCAATGTACACCACCAGAACAGGATCATCTTCATTTTATCCTATATGAAAGCGTTGTCAATATACTTGACACAAAAACTATAACTAGGATAAAAATCAGTAAAATTTGGACACAATCCTATAAATCATCTATCTTAAAGGGAAACTACCTCTCATTTTGAAAGAAAGTTCTTGTTTCTTATGAAAATTTCAGCTAAACACTTGTGAGATTTACTTTTATCCTTTAAAATAGAATAGGAGAAATTCCGTTATTATTTTTCGGAGGAAAAAGAAATGTCCATTAATTGGCAGGAAATTTTATTTCACTTTTTAGGAGGTCTAGGACTGTTTTTATACAGTATCAAGACCATGGGAGACGGTTTGCAACAAGCTGCTGGAGATCGCCTTCGTTTTTACATTGACAAGTACACTAGCAATCCCTTTTTAGGTGTTCTAGTCGGAATCGTCGTGACTGCCCTGATTCAGTCAAGTACAGGGGTTACAGTTATCACGGTTGGGCTAGTCAGCGCTAGTCTTCTAACCCTTAGACAGGCTATCGGAATTATCATGGGAGCCAACATCGGAACCACTGTTACTTCCTTTATCATCGGTTTCAAACTAGGCGAGTATGCTTTACCCTTGATTTTCCTTGGAACCATGTTCCTCTTCTTCACAAAAAACAGAACAGCAAACAATATCGGGCGCATCCTGTTTGGTGTAGGGGGAATCTTCTACGCTCTCAACCTCATCAGTGCCGGGATGAGTCCACTTAAAGATTTACCACAATTCAAGGAATATATGGTAACCTTGGGACAAAATCCTATTTTAGGAGTGGTAGCTGGTGCAGTGATTACCGTCCTCATCCAGGCATCTTCTGCAACTATCGGGATTTTGCAAGGTCTCTATGCAGGTGGGTTCCTTGACCTTAAAGGTTCACTACCAGTTCTTTTCGGAGATAATATCGGGACAACCCTAACAGTTATCATTGCGGCAGCTGGAGCCAATGTCTCTGCAAAGCGCGTTGCGGCAACCCACGTTACCTTTAACGTTTTAGGGACTATTCTTTGCTTAATCTTATTAGGCCCCTTTACTGCTATGATCGAGTACTTCCAGGCACTCCTTCACCTCTCACCTGAGATGACCATCGCCTTCTCGCACGGTGCCTTTAACGTAAGTAACACCATTGTACAATTTCCATTCATCGGAGCCTTGGCCTACTTTGTAACCAAGCTCATCCCTGGTGAAGACGAGGTTGTCAAGTACGAGCCCCTTTATCTCGACGAGCAACTTATCCAGCAATCTCCTTCTATAGCTCTAGGAAATGCCAAAAAAGAACTCTTGCACTTGGGGAACTATGCAGCCAAAGCTTTTGACCTTTCTTATACCTATATCATCGGTTTGGATGAAAAGGTAGCTGAAAAAGGACACAAGACAGAGGAAGCCATCAATACCATCGATGAAAAACTCACTCGTTACCTCATCAGACTCTCAAGCGAATCCTTGAGTCAAAAGGAAAGTGAAGTCTTGACTAACATCCTTGATTCATCTCGTGATTTGGAACGGATTGGGGACCACGCAGAAGGCTTGCTCAACCTAACAGACTACCTCCAACGTAAGAATGTTCAATTTTCTGATGCTGCTTTAGAGGAATTAGCTGAGATTTATCAAGCAACAACTGCATTTATCAAGGATGCCCTTGATAGTGTGGAAAACAATGATATTGAAAAAGCTCAGAGTCTGATTGAACGCCATAAAGAAATCAACAATATGGAACGTGTTCTCAGAAAGACCCATATCAAACGCCTTAACAAGGGTGAGTGTTCTACACAAGCTGGAGTCAACTTTATCGACATCATTTCCCACTATACTCGTGTGTCTGACCATGCTATGAACCTAGCTGAAAAGGTTATCGCTGAACAAATCTAATAAACAAAAAGCTATCCTGAATGGGATGGCTTTTTTCGTCTCCTCATCAAGAATTTCTTTTCTGACATATAAAAAAATGCTTTGATTCACAATGGAATCAAAGCATTTTAAAGAGTTCTCCAAACATGATAGCAGAAACTGCAGTGCCTCTATACTTGGCTTCTTCTCTTTTGATAAAGCGCGCCAAGTTGATCAATTCAGGTGCTGGGTATTTGGGATTGATGAGCAATTCACGATTGACAAGTCCTGAGAGACGGACTGCTAGTAATTGCTCATTTGTAGTGGGTAGTTTTTTAGCAGTCTCTAGGAGAGCAGCAACTAAATCTTCACTCAAACCCTGACGAGCATGGTTGTAGAGATCTCTTATAAGGCTTTCTAGGTTTGGTTCTGCCATCCCGACCACCTCCCTTATGCTTAATAATGTTTAATCAAATCAACCGTTGAACGGTCCAATTTTTTCACCAAGGCTTGCAAAAAAGCTTGAGCTTCTAGGAAGTCATCCATCGCGTAGAGAGTTTGGTGAGAATGGATATAACGAGCGCAGACACCGATAGTTGTAGATGGGACACCACCATTTTTCAGATGAGCTGCGCCAGCGTCTGTTCCGCCTTTACCACAGTAGTATTGGTACTTGATACCAGCTTCTTCAGCTGTTGTCAAAAGGAAATCCTTCATACCTGGGAGAAGCAAGTGACCTGGATCGTAGAAGCGAATCAAGGTTCCATCCCCAATCTTACCTTGGCCACCGTAGACATCACCTGCTGGCGAACAGTCAACTGCGAGGAAGACTTCTGGGTCAAACTTAGTTGTAGAAGTATGAGCGCCACGCAGACCAACCTCTTCTTGGACGTTAGAGCCAAGATAGAGTTCATTTCCGAGTTTTTGACCTGATAAAGCTTCAGCTAGCTCGCTTACCATGAGGACACCGTAGCGATTATCCCAAGCTTTTGAGATGATATTTTTTTCATTGGCTGTCAAGATAGCTGAGCTATCAGGGACAATGGTGTCACCCGGACGGATACCAAAGCTTTCTGCCTCAGCCTTGTCTGCAAACCCACCATCAAAAATGATATCTGAAATTGCTGGCATAGTTGGTCCACCTGTTCCACGTGTCAAATGTGGAGGGACAGAACCTGAGATCACAGGAATTTCACGACCGTCACGAGTTAAGAGTTTAAAGCGTTGGCTGCTAACCACCATGGGATTCCAACCACCGATTTCAACGACACGGAAGGTACCATCTGGCTTGATTTCGCTGACCATAAAACCAACTTCATCCATATGAGAAGCGACCAAAACACGGGGCGCATCGGCAACTTCTGAATGTTTGATACCAAAAATACCACCCAAGCCATCTGTCACTACTTCATCCACGTGTGGTGTCAACTTTTCACGAAGATAAGTTCGGACAGGCGCTTCATGACCTGAGATTGCAGCAAGCTCTGTTACTTCTTTGATTTTTGAAAATAATGTTGTCATATCAGTTCCTTCTTTCTGTCCTCCATTTTACCACTTTTTATAGGAGAAGGATAGTGAAAATCTTAATCTTCCAACTTCCTTTCTAGAGTATACAAAAAAGAATCAGGCTGATTCTTTTTGTTTATGATTTCGTCTGAGGCAAAAGTGGTCTGGGACGGGATCCTTTCCTATTGGCGACCATGGATGACAACGTAAAATCCGAGCCAAGCCCATCAGAACACCCTTGAAGCCATGTTTTTCAATAGCCTGAATCATGTAGTTGGAACAAGTAGGCTCAAAACGACAAGAGGGTGGAAAGGCTGGTGAGATAAAACGTTGATAAAAGCGTACTGGTGCTATTAAGATTCGTTTCATTATTTCTTGGTTACCGCCATGGTGTGTAGTTGGCTGATTTCTTTTTTGTTAAGGCGACGAGATTCTCCCGGACGGAGGCCTGTCAAATCTAAGTGTCCAAAACGTGTCCGAGACAACTTGTCCACTTGGAGGCCGACAGCTTCAAACATCTTTTTAACCTGATGGTTACGTCCTTCATGGATGGTCAACTGCACTACTGAGCGATTTTTTACTGGATCCACTTTGAGAATCTCATAGACAGCAGGCTTGGTTTTCTTGCCATCAATCTCAAGTCCACGAGTCAAGGGGCGGAGATTATCCTTATTGGCTACGCCTTTAACACGCGCAACGTAGACCTTGTCAATCTCATTACGAGGGTGAATCATCTCGTCTGTAAAGTCCCCATCATTGGTTAAAATCAAGACACCTGATGTATCCCAGTCCAAACGTCCAACTGGGTAAATGCGTTCTTTAACATTTGGCAAGAGATCCACAACAGTCTTTCGGCCCTTGTCGTCTGTCACACTGGAAATCACTCCACGTGGTTTGTTAAGCAGATAGTAGACCTTTTCTTCGTTGTAGATGGGCTGACCTTCCACTTCGACCTTATCTCCAGACTTGATGGTCGTTGCTAGTTCACGCACCACTTGGCCGTTAACCGTCACCAAGCCTTGCTTGATCAACTCTTCTGCTTTTCTCCTACTGGCCACACCTGCGTGGGCAATATACTTATTGATTCTCATCTTCTTCTATCCTTTCACCAAATAATTGGCTTTCTTGGGCTTGAATCTCAAGCTCATCAATCACTGGCAATTCTTCCAAATGGTTAATTCCCATGTAATCTAGGAAATAATCCGTAGTCACATAGAGGTTGGGACGACCCAACACTTCTTTTTTCCCGTCTTCTCGTATCAAGTCAAAGACCTGCAACTTTGCCAAGGCCCCGCTCGAGTTAACCCCACGGATAGCATCGATTTCTATCCGCGTAATCGGCTGCTTGTAGGCAATGATGGACAAGGTCTCAAGGGCCGCCCGAGATAAACTCTGGTTGATGGGCGCTTTGGAGTATTCCTTCAAAATCGCTGCAAATTGAGGCTTGGTAACCAATCTGTATGCTCCCCCTGTCTCAATCAGGGACAAACTCGAATCCTGGTCTCTTTCATACTTTTGGGCTAATTTTTCTAAACTCTGCTGGATTCCTGTCGGGGGAAGCGATAGGAGTTCAGCCAACTGACGGACTCGAATCCCATCTTCACCTGCTACAAACAAGAGCGCTTCTATTTCTGCTAAAGTACTCATCTTTCCTCTCTATCAAGTCTAGCTTTGTGCCTCTTGACTTTCTTCCTTCTTTTCCATGAGATAGATATCTCCGAAACTCTCCTCTTGCACGAGGATCAGTTCCTGGGTTTTGATTAACTCTAGGGTTGCCAAAAAGAGGGTAATGACCTCTTGGATATTCTGGGCTTCCTTGAACAAATCCTGCAAACGTAACTGATCCCGTCCAGCCAAGGACTCTTTTACGATGACCATCATATCCTCAATCTTATACTCATCCCGCAAGATGGTCGTGTGGTTCTGAGCGAACTCCTCTTTTTTCTTGGCTAGGATATTTGAAAAAGCCAAAAAGAGGTCAATGGTCGTCCTGTCATGCACAAGCTCCGCATCTTCGTAGATCAACTCTGTCGGCGCTTTGGAATAGTACTGGGCCCGATCTTGGTGCTTAGCCTCCAAGTGCTCACCCAAGAGTTTGAATTTGCGGTATTCTTCGATTTGAGAAAGAAGATCCTGCTCCAAGTCATCTTCCAAATCTGTCACTTCTGCTACCTTTGGAAGAAGCTTGCGACTCTTAATCAGCATGAGCTGACTGGCCATGACCATATACTCGCCCGTCACTTCCAGACGCATGGCCTGCAGGGTTGAGACATAGGCTAGGTACTGTTCGATGACTTCTGTAATAGGCACATCGTAGATATCCATCTGGTACTTAGAAACCAAGTGCAAGAGCAGGTCCAGGGGCCCTTCAAAATCTTTTAATTTAATATCCATTATCTATATTTTTCTAAGGTCAGAACTGTTTTTAATCCTAATTTTTTTGCTATTTCGTACAAATCGACCTTGTTTTCTATTTGTCTTAGAATGAATTGTTCCCGCAAGGCTTGGGCTGATAAGGTTGGGAAACCTTTCTCCTTGACAAAGGACTCTAGCTGTCGAAAGGCCCACTGACGAGAATATGCTTTCCCTCCCCTTTCAAAAAGATAGGTCTGCCCCATCAAGGGTTCCAATTCTGGAGTCAAGGTCGTGGGTATGGTGACAATCCTCTGTTGGGAAGCCTTGCTGATTCGCAACACCTGAAAATCCAGATTGATATCTGCAACCTTAAGGACTAAAATCTCACTTGGCAAGAGTCCCATTTCTAGGATTAAGAGCGCCAGCAAGCGTCCTTCTGGATAATTACTTTCCTGCCAAAAAGAGTCTAGGTCTAGAATTTCTGGTTTTTCAGTCTTCTTTTCAGCTTGTTTGGCTAATTCCAGACGGTAAAAGCTGTCCACTTCTCCTTTTCGATAGAGAAAGTAGAGAAATTGGTTGCAGGCCGAAAGTTTTCGCTTCTGGGCGCTGATTTTTAGATTGGCTAGCTGGGCTTGGTAAATCTTAAGACTGGTCTCAGAGATCCGCTCACCCACAATGTCTAAAAATTGCTCTAGATCATACTTATAGGACTGCTTGGAATTGGCAGACAAGCCCTGTTTTTCCTCTAAAAAGGCTGAAATCCTATCTCTCATTTGCATCGAATCTCATATTCCTTACTAAAGTCATGTAAGAGAGCATTGACAGCCTTGAGGATAGACTTGCGCGTGATGATTCCTTGAAAAATCCCTTCATCATCTACCACTGGCAAGAAGGGTTCATCCACCAGTTTATGGAGGACTTCAGTGATGTTATAGTCCGGAGCGACAACTGCCACATCCGTCTTGGTCATATTGACGATGTCTGTCTTTGCCATCTGTTCATCCGTCAAACCTTGCTCCATTTGATAAGCCAAAATGTCTCTCAGACCAATGGTTCCAACAAAGCGTTTGTCAAAGGTCACAACAGGGATACGGGTATAAGTGATTTGGCTCAACACTAAAATCGCATGATCAGCGTTATGGGTATCAATCAAGGCTGCTAGATTCTCAGCAGGGGTAAGAAAAGTCTCTTCCTGCTCCAATAAAAATGCTTCAAATTCCTTGGCAATCATCGAGCAAACTCCTTGGACAGACCTGGATAAACCTCATGATCACGTGTCAAAAAGTCTACTTTAAAATAGCTGTCATCAATCTCCACACGGGCATAGAGGCATTCTCTAATAGTTCCTCGTGGTTGGCTGATGGAGCCTGGATTGAGAAAAAGAGTCTTTCCTTCCATCCAAGCATTTGGTACATGCAAGTGACCATAGAGACAGATATCGGCATCTTCTTCCTGAGCCCAGTAGTCCAACTTTTGAAAGTTGAAATTGATATCAAACAAGTGTCCATGCGTCTGGATGATCTTAGTTGGACCAAGTTGAGTTACCAAACGTTCTGGGTAGCCAGCATAAAAGTCCATATTTCCTTTGACGACATGGATGCCTTCCCAGAGCGGAGAGTCTGGACGGAGTTCTGAGTCACCATCGTGAAAAATGGCATCGACTTTCCCCAGATAACGATCACGAATTTCTTCCACAATCAAGCTATCGCCATGGGAATCACTCATTACAATGATGGTTTGCTTTGCCATGATGGAAATACCTCCAAAAGTTTCTTAACGGCTAAGGCACGGTGGGATTGGCTATTTTTTTCTTCAAGGGTTAATTCAGCTGCTGACTTACCTGTCTCTCCCACAAGGAAGAGCGGATCATAACCAAAGCCATTTTCACCCTTGGGTTCAAAGTTGATATAACCTGGCCAGTCAGCTTCAACCACCAAGCTTTCCTTGTTTGGACTAGCTACGACTAGGGTTGTGTGGAATTGAGCCGAACGGTCCTTGAGTTCAAAGACCATGGCCAATTCGTGCAAGAGTTTGGCATTGTTTTCACGGTCGGTTGCTCCCACACCTGCAAAACGGGCTGACCAGACTCCTGGCAAACCGCCGAGGACATCGACTTTGAGACCTGAGTCATCTGCTAGCACCATCTTGCCTGTTAATTGGGAAATGGTTTCTGCCTTGAGGCGGGCATTTTCTTCAAAGGTCATACCTGTTTCAGCTACTTCAGGCAAATCTGGATAGTCATTGAGATTTTCCACATCGTAGCCTAACTTGTCAAAGATAGCTCGGAATTCCTTGGTCTTTCCTTCGTTACGAGTCGCAATGAGCAGAGTTTCTCTGACCTTGCTAGTTTCAAAGAAGGTTTCCACTTCAACTCCTTCTTTAGGCAATTCGACATGCAAAAGCTGTCCATTTTCAATCAAGAGCAGGGCACCCTGACGTTGGATGACTTCTAGATTGCGGCCTGCTTCAGCATTTAAAATCTCAACGATAAAGGAGAGCAGACGGAAGTTAGAAGACCAGCGCATCACCGTTATCGTAATCGGAAAGCCATTTTCCTCGTCCCGAAAAATCCGCGCTAAATCCATAAAATCAAGCTCGAGAGGATCTTTGATAAGGCTATAGATGCCTCCATAGACATCCCAGACACCGACATACCAGTCCTGGTCATCCTTGTATTCATAAATTTTGTTTGTCATAAAGTTACATGCTCCACATGAATCTCTTTTTCCAGCCATTCTGCTCCAATCTGGGCAAAACTTTGGCTATTGGCTGTTGTGTAAAAACGATGTTGAAGAGGTCCCGCATCTCGGCTACGGTTGATTTCAAAATAGTTCAGCAAAACCGAGATATCCCGTACACACTCTGCCCCACTATCGATGAGCTGAACCTTTGGTCCCATGACATTTTGGATGATAGGGCGAAGGAGTGGGTAATGGGTACAGCCCAAAATCAGGCTATCCACCTTGCCGACCAAGGGACGCAGGGTTTCATAAACCACTTTCTTGGTAACACTGGTTGACAGGGCACCAGACTCCACCAAGGGGGCAAACTTGGGACAGGCCAAACTTTCCACCTGTAAGTCTGGATCCAAATCATGGATTTTTTGACGATAGATGTCTGATTGGACCGTCATGGGCGTTCCAATGACCCCGATTTTCCCACCTTGACTGGACTTGATAGCTGCCGAAGCTCCTGGCAAAATCACACCTAGGACAGGAATATCTAGTTGGGCCTTGATTTCTTCCCAGACGACCGCAGTCGCAGTATTACAAGCAATGACAATCATTTTGACATCCTTGGTCAAGAGAAAGTTGACCAACTGCCAAGTATATTCACGGATTTGCTCAGCAGGACGGGGACCATAGGGCGCCCGTGCCGAATCTCCAATATAGACGATTTCTTCATGGGGAAGCTGGCGCATGAGCTCACGTACAACAGTCAAGCCCCCGACACCCGAATCCAAAAAACCAATTGGTCGATTATCCATACAGTCTTCTTTCTAGTCTTCTTTTCTGATTGATAGTTCATCATAATTACTCGTCCTAAATGAACGTATAGACAGCTTGATAGAATGGAAACTGCCTCTCTCTTAATCATAATCAAATATCAATAGAATGCAAGGAAAAAGTCTTATCCTTGAGAACTATTGAACATAGTGAGAAGTCTGGAACTTTCATCCCAGACTTTTCCTATTTATTTCTTTTTATTGTTAGCAAGAGCTGCTTTTTGTTGGCGGATGATTTGGTGGTAAACTTGTTGTACCTTGGCTTCGCTTGGTTTTTGACCATTTGCACTCAAGAGAGCACGAACTGCCTCAGCGTTCAAACGTGGGTTGTCCGCAAATTCTTTTTCGATTTGCTTACGAACCAAGTACATCCCTCCAAGAGCTCCCCCTAGAAAAGCTAGCACAATCAAGACAATTGCTAAAAGTAAATCCATTCTTTTTCTCCTGTTTCTTTTTGAGTCTTCTATATTATACCATAAAGTGACTTTCCTGACTAGTTTGTTTTACGCTTTCAAGAGGGGGTTAAGCCAATTCTAAGCTAGTCTTACAATCAGAATGAACTATAAAATTACGAATAATTCTCCCCCTTCCTCTCTTTTCTCTACTATTTTAAGAAAAAACAACAGCAAATATGTATCTTGCTAAAAAGCTCTTGACAAATGCTAAGCGACCATTAGAATGGGAGGTGAGGAGATAAATAGAAACAAAATAAACGGAACTGCTTTATAAAATGTAAGCGGTTTCTAATACACAAAGGAGGGTTTTATGAAAAAACACTTTTGGGAGAAATCCTGTCGCTATAGCATCCGCAAGCTGACGGTTGGGACTGCTTCTATTTTACTGGGGGCCGTTTTTCTAGTAAACCACACTGTAGCCGCAGACAGTGTTGAGGTCAAACAAACTGAACCAACCTCTGTCGAATCTATCACTAAGCCTGATAGTGAGCCCAAAGCAGCTGAAGCGACTGAAACTACAAATCCGTCCCTAGCAGAAAGTCCAGTAGTTTCCGAAAGCAAGCCAGCTGAGGAGACTCAGACGACAAATATTCAAGCTAGTGAAGAAGCCATTGTAGAAGCTAAAGAAAATAAGGAACCTGAAAAGGCAGATCAGCCGGTGACAAAGCAAGAAAACTATCAACTCAACTACGATCAGCCAACAGCTCCCTCCTATGATGGATGGGAAAAACAAGCCCTCCCTGTCGGAAACGGAGAAATGGGAGCCAAGGTTTTCGGTCTAATTGGCGAAGAAAGAATCCAGTACAACGAAAAGACCCTCTGGTCAGGAGGACCACAACCCGATAGCACCGACTATAACGGAGGAAACTACAAGGATCGCTACAAGGTCTTAGCAGAGATACGTAAAGCCCTCGAAGCTGGAGATCGCCAAAAAGCTAAACAGCTCGCTGAACAAAATCTAGTTGGACCAAACAACGCCCAGTATGGACGTTACCTAGCCTTTGGAGATATCTTCATGGTCTTTAATAACCAGAAGAAAGGACTAGATACTGTAACTGATTATCATCGTGGTTTGGATATCACAGAAGCCACTACGACCACTTCTTACACCCAAGATGGGACAACCTTCAAGCGTGAAACCTTCTCCAGCTATCCTGATGATGTCACCGTGACCCACTTGACCAAAAAAGGAAACAAGACACTTGACTTTACCCTTTGGAACAGTTTGACAGAAGACTTGCTTGCTAATGGCAACTACTCTTGGGAATATTCCAACTATAAGAATGGTCATGTCACTACAGATGCAAACGGAATCCTTCTAAAGGGAACTGTCAAAGATAACGGCCTCAAGTTTGCATCCTATCTAGGAATTAAAACGGACGGAAAGGTGACTGTTCAGGACGAGACACTAACCGTTACAGGCGCAAGTTATGCGACCCTCTATCTCAGTGCCAAGACTAACTTTGCTCAGAATCCAAAAACCAACTATCGAAAAGACATTGACCTCGAAAAAACAGTTAAAGGGATTGTCGAAGCAGCTAAGGCCAAAGACTACGAAACACTTAAAAAGGCCCATATCAAGGACTATCAAAGACTCTTTAACCGCGTTAAACTAAATCTAGGCGGAAACAAGACTGCTCAAACGACTAAAGAGGCCCTTCAAGGCTATAACCCAGAAAAAGGGCAAAAATTGGAAGAACTCTTCTTCCAATACGGACGTTATTTACTCATCAGTTCGTCTCGTGATCGGACAGATGCTCTTCCTGCCAACCTACAAGGAGTCTGGAATGCTGTAGACAATCCACCTTGGAACGCCGACTACCACCTCAATGTCAATTTGCAAATGAACTATTGGCCAGCCTACATGAGCAACCTTGCTGAAACAGCCAAGCCAATGATCAATTACATTGACGACATGCGCTACTATGGTCGTATCGCTGCCAAGGAATACGCTGGCATCGAATCCAAAGACGGACAAGAAAATGGTTGGCTGGTCCACACCCAGGCAACACCATTTGGCTGGACTACTCCTGGTTGGAATTACTATTGGGGTTGGTCTCCAGCAGCTAACGCTTGGATGATGCAAAACGTCTATGATTACTACAAATTCACCAAGGATGAGACTTATCTCAAAGAAAAGATTTACCCAATGCTCAAGGAGACTGCCAAGTTCTGGAACTCCTTCTTGCACTATGACAAGGCCAGTGACCGTTGGGTGTCTTCTCCATCCTACTCACCTGAACACGGGACCATTACCATCGGAAATACCTTTGACCAATCGCTAGTCTGGCAGTTATTCCACGACTACATGGAAGTCGCCAACCATCTGAATGTCGACCAAGACTTAGTCACAGAGGTCAAGGCTAAATTTGACAAACTCAAACCGCTTCACATCAACAAAGAGGGACGCATCAAGGAATGGTACGAGGAGGACAATCCTCAATTCACAAATGAAGGGATTGAAAATCACCACCGTCACGTTTCCCATCTAGTTGGTCTCTTCCCAGGTACGCTCTTTAGCAAGGACCAGGCTGAATACCTAGAGGCTGCGCGTGCTACCTTGAACCACCGTGGAGATGGTGGTACAGGTTGGTCTAAGGCCAATAAAATCAACCTTTGGGCTCGTCTGCTGGACGGTAACCGTGCCCATCGCTTGCTCGCTGAACAGCTCAAGTATTCAACCCTAGAAAACCTTTGGGATACCCACGCGCCTTTCCAAATTGATGGCAACTTCGGAGCAACCAGTGGGATGGCAGAAATGCTCCTCCAATCTCATACAGGCTATATTGCACCATTGCCAGCCCTTCCAGATGCTTGGAAAGACGGTCAAGTTTCTGGCTTGATTGCCCGTGGTAACTTTGAAGTCAGCATGAAGTGGAAAGATAAGAACTTGCAAAGCTTGTCCTTCCTTTCAAATGTCGGTGGAGACCTGGTTGTAGACTATCCAAATATCGAAGCCAGTCAGATCAAGGTCAATGGCAAAGCAGTCACGGCAACTGTGCTTAAAGATAATCGCATCCAACTGGCAACACAAAAAGGTGACGTCATTACCTTTGAACACTTCCCTGGTCGTGTAACCAGTCTGACAGCCGTTCGACAAAATGGAGTCACTGCTGAACTCACCTTTAACCAAGTAGAAGGCGCTATCCACTATGTCATCCAAAGACAAGTGAAAGACGAAACTGGCCAAACCTCTGCGACCAGAGAATTTGTAACCAATCAAACCCATTTTATTGACCGATCACTCAATCCTCAACATGCCTACACCTATACTGTCAAAGCTATGCTGGGCGAAGTTTCTACACAAGTCTCTGAACAAGCAATTGTAGAAACCCCTAGTGAATTGATGGATGATCGAGACGGCCGTATCCAGTACGGAGCTGCCTTTGGAAATTGGGCAGACGCAGAATTATTTGGAGGAACAGAGAAATTTGCTGACCTTTCAAAAGGAGACTACACAGACGAAGATCTCACTGCTACCATTCCTTTCACTGGCGTTGGTATCGAAATCTATGGACTGAAATCGTCTGAACTAGGTCTTGCCACTGCTAAAATTGATGGCAAAGAGGTCGGGGAGCTTGACTTCCATACTGCTGGAGCAACTGAAAAAGGCCGTCTCATCGGTCGCTTCGCAGGATTATCTGACGGACCTCACACATTGACTCTTCGTGTTAAACGTGAGCACAAAGGACGTGGTAGTGAGCGCTCGAAAATTTCATTAGACTACTTCAAGATCCTAGCTGGAACAGGCAATACGATTGAAAAAATGGATGATCGTGATTCGCGCATCCAGTATGGTTCCCAGTTTAAGGACTGGTCTGACCCTGAACTCTACGGAGGTACGGAAAAATACGCGGACATCAACAACAGTGACTCTAGTGCAGCTTCAGAAGCTCAGGCAACTATTTCCTTTACAGGGACAGGTATTCGTATTTATGGCTTGAAGAGCCTTGCCCTTGGACGAGCACGTGTTACACTAGATGGCAAAGAAATGCCAAGTCTAGATTTCTACACCTCAGGTGCGACCGAAAAGAGAGCCTTTATTGGCGAATTTACAAACCTTACTGACGGCCCGCACACCCTGACATTACAAGTTGATCCAGATTCGCCAGAAGGTCGCAAGAAAATCTCTCTAGACTCCTTTGATATCATCAAAGCCCCTGCTGTTGGTCTAGATAGTCCGAGCATCGCGCCTCTTAAGGAAAATGACAAAACCATTTCCTTAAGCCTACCAGCTGGAGATTGGGAAGCCATCGCAGTGACCTTCCCAGGTGTCAAAGATCCTCTAGTTTTGCGTAAGGTGGATGAAACGCATCTGGTTACAAGTGGGGATCAGACTATCCTATCAATCCAAGACAATCAAGTTCAAATCCCAATCCCTGACGAAACCAATCGCAAATCTGGAAATGCCATTGAAGCATATGCTATTCAAGGAACTACCACTAGCAGTCCTGTCGTAGCCGTCTTTACTAAAAAAGATGAAAAGAAAGTTGATGAGAAGCAGCCAACTACAAGCAAGGGGGATGAACCAGCTCCTACTGTCGAGAAACCTGAGTACACTGAGCCTATCGGGACTGCAGGGCAAGAAGTGCCACCCACTGTAGAAAAGCCTGAATACACCGAACCTATCGGAACAGCAGGTCAAGAGGAAACTCCTACTGTTGAAAAACCTGAATACACCAAACCTATCGGAACGGCAGGAGAACAAGAAGCTCCAACAGTTGAAATTCCTGAATACACCGAACCTATCGGAACAGCAGGTCAAGAGGAAGCACCTACTGTTGAAAAACCTGAGTACACCGAGCCTTTCGGAACTCCGGGAGATCAGGCCACTCCAACCCTTAGCCTTCCTGACTATCCAGTTCAAGTCTTGAAAGATAAGGAGACTGGAGTAGAAATCATCGGTGGAGCCAGCGACTTAGAAGGAATTTCTCACGTTTCTAGCCGACGTGTCCTAGCTCAAGAACTCTTTGGCAAGACCTATGATGCTTACAATCTACAGCTTAAAAATCCAACAGATCATAGCTTGCAGCCAAAAGGCTCTGTCTTGGTTCGCTTGCCTATTTCAGCTAGCGTCGAAAATATCTACTACATCACTCCGACCAAGGAGTTGCAAGCCCTTGATTTCACTGTACGAGACGGAAAGGTAGAATTCATCACTAATCATTTCAGTACCTATGCTGTCGTCTATCAAGCTACTGGAACAAGCTCTAACACAGAGGAAAAACCAAGTGCTCCAGATACAGAAACCTTGGCACACGAGGCTGAACAATTTCCAGCTAGTCCGAGCCTTGCTAAAGCTGGAAATCATTCTCCTAAAGAACAACTTCCAGCAACAGGAGAAGCGTCCAACCCACTCCTATTCTTAGCAGGACTCAGCCTAGCCCTTACAGCCACATTTATGTTAAAAGGAAGAAAGGATGACTCCAACTAACCTTTAAGCACACAAAAACAGGATGAAGATCACCTTCATCCTGTTTTATTTTGTCATCAGAAGTTAGTTTTACAGTAGGTATAAAAAGGCTAAGGTCAAGAGACTTGCTAGAAGCCCAACTCCCCAAAAGAAGAAATCAACCTTCCACTCGCTCCAAGGATTGCCCTTGCCTGAGAATCCTCCAAGCTCAAAATGATGATGCACAGGTGTCATACGGAAAATACGCTTTCCACCACTAAGTTTGAAGTAGGTAACCTGCATCATAACAGAGCTTGTCTCAAAGACATAGATAATCCCAATCAACAAAAGGGTCCATTCTTGGTGGAGGGCCATAGAGATTGCTGCCAACATCCCACCTAGAGCCAAACTTCCCACATCTCCCATGAAAACCTTGGCAGGCTTGTGGTTAAAGACGAAGAAACCTAGCAAACCACCGATCATGGCAAGAATCACAAGAAGGATATCCAGTTGATTTTGCATATAAGCAATCACACCGTAGGCCGATAAGCTAATCACCACTGAAATACTTGCTAAGCCGTCGATCCCGTCCGTCAGATTCACCGCATTTGAAAAGCCAACTAGCCAGAAAAGGGCAAAGAAAATATAGAAAATTCCCAGATGAACTTGGTAGCCAAAGACTGAAAGCATGTCGCCACCGCGCTCATAAAAGAGGTAGAAAACCACTCCTCCAAGCAGCTGGAGAGCAAGTTTTTGCTTGGGATTTAAGCCTTCGTTAATCTTACGAAAGACCTTGAGAAAATCATCCAAAAAACCTACCAAACCATACAAAACCAAGATAAACAAAATCATGCCTACATTGTTGGTCAATTGTTGGGTAAAGAGAGCGACAAGGAAGCTCACAACAACTGCAACGATCAGGAAGACAAGACCTCCCATGGTTGGAGTTCCAGCTTTTGCTTGGTGTTGCTTGACATCCTCGTGCATCTGCTGACCTGTAATCTGTGCTTTTCGATAAAATCGGATAAAGGCTGGAATGCCAATCAAGGTCAATAGAAAGGCTAGAATTCCAGCACTAATGGAACTAATCATCTTAATCTCCTAAAGTTACTTTCATTTTTTTAAGGTCTTTGAGGGCAGTATTGGCACGGACACTTTGTTTCTTGACCGTTTTGCCACTACCTTCCCACTCGACTTCTATATTCAGCCATTTAGCAAATGTTTGCACATTTTCATCTGTCCAGCCGTACATATCAGGCATTTCTTCGACCTTATCTGACAGGATCAAGATCTGCTGATTGGCTTCCAAATTATCTCCTTCAGAAACCGAGAGTTCCTTGATCTTGGTTCCTGTTCCGATAACAATTGGTTGGACCAGGTTTCGGCGCAATTCTTCTGCTAGGTCACCCGGAGTAAAGTCTTTGGTAGCCGGCATAGCATAGCTTGTCGTCTTGCTGACCTGATCCAAGTTCTTGGCAGTTGACTGAAGATTGAGGGATTCTTTCATAGCAGAAGCTCGCTCAAGGATTGGGTTGGCAAACTCTCCCAGCTGAACACCCGAATAATGCTCTGGCTGTTGCACCGTCACATAGAGGATAAAGTCAGGATTTTCTGCAGGATGCATCGACACAACAGAGAAGATATAGTTGGTTTCACCTGTCAGGTAACCCCCATTCTTCTCATCGGCAATCTGAGCAGTCCCTGATTTTAGGGCGACATTTTGCCCCGGAACATTGACATTCGGCTTTCCTGTGCTGTGGTTGTACATGGTACCGTAGACAGGATCTGTTCCGACCATGACCATGTGCTCCCGAGTAGAGGACGCTGCTGCTTTGGACACAGGATTTCCGACGATTTCCTTTTGAGACTTACGAACAGACTGGTCATTTGGATCATAGAGGGCGCTGATAAATTTCGGCTCCAACATAACCCCATCATTGGCAATGGCTGTAAAGGCACGAAGCATCTGGGTCTGGGTGACAGAGATCCCTTGTCCAAATGAGCTCATGGCAATATTGACAATGTTATCAGCAGGTAATTGACCTGTGTATTCATCTGTCAAGCCAAAGCGAGTTGGGACCCCAAATTTAAAGCGGTTTAGATAATCCAACCAAGTAGCATCTCCCATTTTTTGTTCAAGTAGACTCATTCCAACATTACTGGAGTGAGCGAAACCTTGTGAGAAAGTCATCATCCCACCAGTAGTCAAACCATCATTAACATCCCAATCTCGAATCGTCGCATCCGCTATTTTTAATTCACTGCTATTGAAGTATTCTCCACTTGGGAAGGTATTATTATCAATAGAAGAAGCTAACGTCATAACCTTCATGGCTGATCCTGGTTCATAGTTACTTTGATAAAGAATGTCACGCCAAACAAAGTCCTCAGTGATTCCTTCTTTAGTATCTGCATTAAAGGTAGGTCGTTGGGTGGTAGCGAGAATTTCACCGGTCTTTGCACTGACCAAGGTCGCGGTCATATACTTGCCTTTTACCTTTTCCTGAAAGGCATCCATCTGGGTTTCCATAAAGGATTGCAAAGGACTAGAAAGGGTAGTGTAAACATCCTTTCCGTCTACCATGTGTTGGGAAGCCTGCTCCGTACCCGGAACAATATTTCCCAGACGATCTTTCTCATAGGTGATGATCCCATCTGTACCCGCCAGAATGCTATTTAAGGAACTCTCCAAACCAGATGTCCCAATCAAACGTTTGGTGCCATCCTCATTTTCATGGAGTTGCGCTAAACCGATAAAGGAAGAAGCAAACTGTCCATTGGGATAACTGCGGTTAGGGCTAGTTGTAAAGTCAATCCCCTCAACACCAGCAGTTTTGAGGTCATTTTTAATAGCCATCATATTGGCATAGGTGATCCCATTTCCCTTGGTCCCAAAGGATACCTGTTTTAGATCTGGTTGAGAAAGCTGTTCTTTGACATAAGACTCTTCCATATCTAGGTATTTATGGAAAATCTCAGCCACCTTATTAAATTGAGAATCCTCTACATAGAGAATTTTGCCTGTTGCTGACTTGTAGGTCTTGTCAATAACGGCATAGATATTATACGAAGTCGCATCTTCTGCAATAGGCGTTCCATTACGATCGTAGATGGTTCCCCGTTTTGCAGGAATCGTCTTGGTTGTTTGATGGACCTTGTTGGCTTCTTGAACCAAGTCCTTACCAAATTTTTTACCCGTTCCGATAATGACCGCAAAGTTGACCAAAAAGACCGCGAAGAGTATGACAGCCAATAAACTCAGGCTTTTCCCTACTCTTCGGCGATTTTCTTCTGGAGATTTACGGTTACGAACGGCATAACGGATGATTTTTTCTTTCCACTGTTTCATTTCTTACTCCGCTGCTCGGATATTTTCGTTATTCAGCTGCAAATCTTTAGAGTTTGCAATCTCTTTCAAACGTTCTGAACGAATCAATTCATTGACCTCTTGCTTGGCATCATCTAGCTCGGTTTTCTTTTCTTCGATTTGAGCATTGACCTTGGTCAATTCATTCTGAACTTGTAATAGCTTGGTCTGCATAAACACAACGCTAATTGCCAGGATAATCATTGTTGCAGCAATCGAAACATAGAAGGCCTTTTCCACACGTGAAAAACCTTTAAACTTCGTTTGCAATAACTGGCTTGTTTTTTCGATTCTTTCTGCCATGTTTTTCCTCTTACTTGTGAATTTTTCTAGCCACGCGCAACTTGGCTGAATGCGAACGATTGTTGGCTTCTAGTTCTTCGGCACTTGGCAAGATTGGCTTACGGGATACCAATTCCATCTTGGGCTTAAGGTCATCTGGAATGAAGGGCAAGCCTTTGGGAACTTCCACTGTTGAAGCTTCCTTGAATAATTGCTTGGTCAAGCGGTCTTCCAGCGAATGGAAGGTAATGACCGAGATTCTACCATCCAGAGCCAGCATGTCCATGGCCTGCTGGATAGATTCATCTGCAGCGCCCAGCTCATCATTGACTTCGATTCGGATAGCCTGAAAAATCTGCTTGGCAGGGTGTCCCTTTTTCTTGAGCTCCTTGGCAGGCTTGGCCGACTTGATAATCTCTGCCAACTCCGTCGTTGTCTCAATGGGTTTCACCTCACGCGCTTGCTCAATCTTACGAGCTATCTGTTTAGAAAACTTATCCTCACCATACTTGAAAAAGATCCGAACCAAGTCATGATAGTCATAATGATTGACCACCTCATAGGCCGTCAGACTAGCTTCCTGATTCATCCGCATATCCAGTGGCGCATCCTTTTTATAAGAAAAACCACGTTCACGCTGATCCAGCTGAGGACTGGACACTCCCAAGTCATAACAAATTCCATCAATTTCCTGGACACCAGCCTCCTGCAAACGTGCCTGCAAATGACGGAAGTTATCCTTGATAAAGGTTACCATCCCCTTTTCGATATAGGGTGCCAACCGTTTTTGCGCATTGTCAATGGCATTCTGGTCCTGGTCAAAGGCATAGAGATGCCCTTTTTCGCTCAATTTACTTAATAAATATTCGCTATGGCCTGCTCCGCCCAAAGTCGCATCAACGTAGATACCGTCAGGTTTTACGTCAAGCATATCAATCGTTTCATGAAGCAAGACCGTTACATGATGAAATTCTTTTGTCATATCCTATCTATTTTACCACAAATCTGACCAGCTTGCACTTGTCAGACAAGGCTAAGTTTCTTCGAAAAAAATTCTCAAAAATATGTCATATATACTTGACACCTCATCCCCAAAAGAATATAATATAGTCAAATATATACGACATATCAGAAAGGAGACCCTATGAATCGTGTGAAAGAATTCCGCAAGGAACTGGGCATTTCCCAGCTCGAGCTCGCCAAAGATATCGGTGTCTCGAGACAGACCATCAACATGATTGAAAATGACAAGTACAATCCAACCCTAGAACTCTGTCTCAACCTCGCCCGCAGCCTCCAAACTGACCTCAATAGCCTCTTTTGGGAAGACGATTTTTAAAAAAGGAGCAAACAAATGAAAAAAGAAACTCTCACTGAAAAACTTATCAAACGTACATACGGCATTTCTGGCCCCCTTGACGAACACAAACGGCGCGAGGCCGATCGTATCGGGAATCAGGTCTTTATCGTTCTCTTTTATCTCATGATATTTGGCAACCTCATCCCCTTTGTCCTTGCTTATAAATACCCACAAATTGTCGCTATCGGCTATCCTCTCGTGGTGTTTGGCATTTCGATGATGGCTGCCCTCTATGTGGTCTCTCAAACCAAGAAAACGGGCATCACAGCTATTGATCCCGAAATGTTGAGTCAGAAAGAAAGCAAACAGCTATATTTTCCTGGTCTAAAAGCCGGTCTGATCTATGGCATGGGCATGTTCTTTGGAATACCGCTTCTGAATGTCCTAACCGATGATAGCAAGGATTATCTTGGTTCTCTTTTAAATACAGGGCATTTTGTATCAACTATCCTAGCTACCTTCTTCTTCGGAGTGACCATACAAATTATCGTCTCTCTTCGCATTCAAAAGGCCAAGAAAGACCAAGAAGACGACTAGGAGGTGCCTTATGAAATCACTAGCTAGACTACTGATCAGTCATGTTTTTATCAGTATCTTTGTTACCTTTTTCCTACTTTCTGGACATATTGAGCATCCTTTCTTGATTTTCTTTCTTTTATTCCTTCCTGTATTGAACAAGGGACAGAGATCCCAGAAAATCCAATCAAAAAAAATACGTCTTCTAAACGCATCTCTCTGTTTTATCCTCGTATCCTTTCCACAACTTTTAACAAATCCTATGGATTGGAGATACCTGGTATTTCTAATAATCTGTATCATTTTTAGTTTGGTTTACTTCTATACTCTCTATCAACTCTTTAAAGAAATCAATCAAAAATCGCTCATTTAGGAGATTACTCCCATGAAAAAAGAAGATCTCACCACTCGCTTACTCAAACTATTCTTTCACATACAAGGCCCCTTTGATGAATGCCGCCAAGAGATAATCTACAAGGCAGGTGCCCGTGCCTTAATCCAAATCGTATACTCCTCCCTCCTACTCTTCTTGTTCTATCTCCTATTTGGACGCTTCATAGAGTTGGTTCGAGATGCCATGCCCTACCTCTATTTTGGACTTATCTTCGTCCTCTCATCTAGGGCGAGACTAGCAGTTCGCGACTTACATTTAGACAAGGATGACCCGTCCGAAATCCATCACAAAAGATACAGCAAAAGTCAAATCAACCTTCGTAGTTGGGGTGTATTCATCAGCATTCCAATTGGCTTGTTTGTCTTATCAGCCTTTCACAAACTCTTTGTTCAGCATCTTCCCCTCGATACCTTTTGGGACAATCTCTCCCAGTTCGATAAAATGCTCCCTTTACTAGTCTTGGGTTTGGGAATTGGTGCCATCTTTGGAACCATGACCTATGCCTTTTTATCGGAACACGTTAAAAAATAGACCAAGATTCGCTAATTTTTTAATTTATAGGCAAAGAATCCCACCTAGTTCGTTCTAGGTGGGATTCTTTTATTTCTTAACAGAGGTCACAAGTCATTTCCCTTTCATCTTAGAAAGTAGACTCTTTCCAACTCACACTACAATCCAAGACTTGTTGCCTTTCTTCTTGATTGCGGCCTTCAATCTGGTCAATCAAAATCTTTGTAGCCTGTTGTCCTTCTTCAAAGGCGGGCTGAACCAGCGTCGAAACACTTGGAGAAGAAAAGCAAGTCCACTCCGTATTGTCAAAACCAATCAACCCAACTTGTGGCAAGTTATAGTTCAACTCTTTGATAACGGTAAAGACTAGAGGTAGGGCCCAACAGTTAGGAACAAATACCAGAGTTTTTTCATCGGGATTGATTTCTTTTTGTAAAAATTCCTTAATTTGTTCCAAATTCGTATGCTTATCTTCAATGGTTAGACTGGCGTGGCGCATATTAGCATCTGTCAAAGCATCCACAAAACCACTTGCCCGCTCAATCCGAGTACTCAAGCGACTCGTATCCGCTGTAATCAAAAGAAAATGCTCATAACCTTTTTCGATACAGGACTGGGTCATGTCATAAACGGCATCATAGTTATTGGTTTTGACCCAGCTAGTCCGGTGTTCATAGAGCTGACTATCAAAAAAGACCATTTTCTTCTTTTTCTCATCGATGATACGAGAATATTTTCGGAAATTAGAGGTCGGCTGAATAATAAAGCCGTCTACTCCCAAGAGAAGCATGCTTTCAATATACCGGTCCTCACTCTCTTGGCTGTAATTACTATTTCCTATCATTACCTGGTAGCCATTCTGGCTGGCGATATCCTCAATTCCCTTAACAATTTGGTTTGAGAAACTGTTGGTAATATCACCGATCAAAACACCAATTAATTTTGTTCGTTTGGAGTTTAAGCTACGCGCAACAATGCTCGGTTTGTAATTTGTTTCATGAATAACTTTTTCAATCTTTTCACGTGTCTCTCGGGACATTTTTTCATATTTCCCGTTTAGGTAAAATGACACGGTTGTTTTCGAGGTCTGAGCCATTTCTGCAATGTCTTTTATGGTCAGTTTCTTCTCCAATCTAAAACACCTCCTACTAATACTTAGTATAACATATTCACCATTCAAAATGCCTATTTCTAGCACTGCAAGCGAATCATTCTCTCATTTATTTTATCATATACTAGACATTTCCCACGCATTTTTGTTCCGTCAACGAGGCATAATTTTTCACCTACACAAATGTCCTCGCTTAATAACAAAATCAGCTTGTCTGTTTCGTCATTTTTCACTTCAAAAGCCAGAGCATTTTCCACTTCACGACCATCTGTCTGGTAGACAGAATGAAGGATGATTTCAAAACTCTCATGCGCAATGATGGTATAATCCAGCATCTGATTCTCAAAGAATTGGCGCTTGGTGAGTTTGCTGCTTTTTTCAAGTTCATTGTATTTAGGAGAAATAATGGTAGCTTCTAAATCAAAATCAACTTCACTCCATAGTCTCAACTGATTGATTTTCCCATCTTGATAGGTCACATCCTTGTCAAGAATAAACTGGGTCAACGCCTCATGCTGACCTTGACACCTGATATCATCTACCAAGAGCCAGACATCCTCTGCCAACATGAGGATTTTTCTCCTGTAAAGATAAGGCAAATCAGGATCTACTGACAAATAAGCCCCCTCAATATAATGCACTCCCTCTCTTTCTTTGTGGTGACAAAACAGGGAGTGAGGATAGTATTCATATTCCCAGGATCCCGTAATCCTTTCTGGAGCTTTCCCATCTACCATACAGGTCGAATGACTCCAAGCACTCTTTAAGAGATAACGTTCATCTATCTCCCGATAAGAATAACGCCCAGCATCTATGAAAATCGGTTGACCTTGATACTGTAAGCAAAAACTATTCTCGTCACTATGGCTATGGGCACTTCCCATCGGGCCGTTTTTGAAAAATAGATAACGATGTTCATCCTTAATGCAGACATGTCCAGAGTCTTCAAAGATCATGGACTTAGGCTGCCAAGCTCTCTTTTCAAATTCCTGCAGTCGCTTGACCTTTTCTCGCCCTAGGAACAAGAGGCTAAGCAAATCAACTTTAACATCCAGACCGTTAAGAAGATCTTCCTTGTTCAAAACCACAGCAGACAGGCTCAAAATCTCTGTCGTTTCTGTAGAATCGCTATCACCAAAAGCCAGAGTCCGTCCATCCAGGCCTGTCATCATCTGAATGTAAGTCGCCATCTTTTCCAGCAACTCTTGAAAGCTATCTTGCAAGTCTGGAAGCAAGAGACACAAGTCTAGCAAGGCTTTATAAACCTCTACATGATATAGAATCGACTGTTCAAACTGGCTTCCATCCTCTAAAATCTGCTTCTCAATTTGCTGTTTCAACTCCTCTGAAGCAAAAAGGTAAACTTCTTCTAAATCCATCTTATCTGAAAAGAAATGATAGATAGCAAGCATAGGAATTGTTTGTAAAATTCCCCAGTTACTAAGGGTGTACTTGGCGCGATAGTGGCTTTTCATAAAGTCAATCTGCTTTTCTAGACTGACCAAAATTTTCTCTAGCTCTTCCTCTTCTAGCAAGTCAAATTTCGAGAAGAGCAAGAGTAGTTTTAACCAAGTAAAGGAACGAATGCCTGTATCCAAGGTTCTAGTCATCAAAGATTGAGGAGAAAACTCTCTCACCTGCTCAATCCAATCAAATAGAAAGAACTTGCACTTTTGAATATAGCCCTTATCTCCCTCTACCAGATACCCTATCATAAACTGCAAGAGATATTCTTGTCGATTGAGCATATAAACCCATTCTGGATCATCTTCAAATACTTGATTCCACACCATCGGCTGGATTTGATAGATTTTTGAACAAGGTTCCATATCCCAAGGACTATCAAACATAAAACGATTGTCCATCAAGCGTTCAAGGGAACGCTTGACCTTCTCATAGTCTTTTGAACAGTGGGACAAGATATAGTCACGACATTGGTCCCCGTCAACTCTTTCAAAAAATTGTCTTCTTTCTTCTTTCATTATCTTTTACCAGAAAAAGAACTACTTAAAAAGCAGTTCTTTTGTCTTTCCCATTACACTTTCCTTTTCTACATAGATGACGACTCCTTTTGCAATCTGCAAAGAGATCAAGTCATCTTTGATAGAAATGATTTTTCCATGAATTCCAGACAACAACAACACTTCATCATCAGATGTTAAAGAAGCTAAATACTCTTGTCGTTGCTCCATCTGTTTGCGAAGCAACTTTTGCTGACGAATAGAATGAAAGCTTGACAGTAAAAGGGGGCTCACTGCCAAGACAATCACTATTCCATAAAACAATGTCGTATCCATTAAGCTAGAATCTTAAGCCAGCTTCCGATAATTCCGATGATAACTGTTAAAATAACGAGTTTATATGTTGTCCATTTCTTTTCTTTGATCAAGTAGTAAACTAAAAGTGTAAATAGGGCTGGTAGAAGAGCCGGAGCAACCTTATCAAGCATTCCCTGAATGCTTACGATACTTTGTTTAGCGTCTGCTTTTACTTCCCCTGCAGCAAAGGTAATCGGCACCATAATCTTAACAGATGTCGCTGCCAAACCAGCAATTACGGTTACACCGATAATATTGGCAATACGAGAAATCGTTGCCATCTGTTCGCTTAGTTTATCAATCACAGTTGTTCCTAGTTTGTATCCATACAGACCAGTTGACAATTTAATAGCTGTCAAAATCGTATTCATCGCAAGGAAGAACAAGATTGGACCGACAACCAAGCCTTCTTGAGCAAACGAAGCTGCGATGGTTGAGAACAATGGAGCTAAACAAAATTGAGAGAGAGAATCCCCAATACCTGCCAATGGTCCCATCAAGGCCATCTTGATGCTACGTGTTTCTTTTGCTGGGCGACCATTTTCCAACATTACAAGGTGCAAGCTGGTAATAAAAGGCAGGAAGTGTGGGTTGGTATTATAGAATTCACAGTTTTCTTCCAAGGCTTGGTAGAAACCTTCCTGATCCGCTCCATAGTGTTTTTTCAAAGCAGGATACATTACATTGGCATATCCCAACCCTTGATAGTTACTATAGTTAAATCCATTTTGTAAAAAGAATGCCCGCAAAGACGTTTTAAGATAATCACGTTTTGTTAATTTGTTAGATCCAGTCATCGTGTGCTTCCTCCTCTACCACATGATTCGCTGTTTTTGGCTTGTTATAAAATTCAATCAAAGCAAAGATAGTACCTACAATTGCAATACCAATTGTTGGGATGTTTAGATAAGCTGCACAAACATATCCCAATAAGACAAACGGAATCAACTCTTTCTTAGCCATCACTGACAAGATCATTGCAAAACCGATAGCTGGGAGCATTTTACCAGCAACTGTCAAACCTGTAAGCAATACCGGTGGAATGTAGTCTACGAGTTTCAACAAGGTATCCATTGAAAGGGCACCCAAGCAACCCAAGGTAAATCCAATAAAGGCAAACAACCAAATTGTTGCATTTAGAGTAAACTTGAATTTCTTCAAATTATGGTTTTTCAAGTGCTTCATCGCCGTTTCAGGTGCTCCAGCACGTACAGTGTAAGCGAAAGTTTGTAAGAATTGAATCGCCACAGCAATCGGAGTAGAGAGGGCAAGAGCCGCTTCTGGACTGACTTTACCAGCACTAGTGATAGCCATCAAGGTACCAAAGATACCAGGTCCGATTGGGTTTGGTGGAACAGTACCTCCAGCACCAACACCGAATCCCATATAAGCCAATTCACCAATAGCTCCCATTGCAAGAGCAGTAGGCAAATCACCTAGAATAATTCCGACACCAAATGACAGAACAATACATCTATTGGTGTAAATTCCTAACAGCATTCCACTAAAACAGAAAGCTGTCCATAATCCAATTAAAATCGCTTGAAATACATTAATCGACATAACGATCTCCTCTTTTAAATATAGTCCAGAATATTGACTTCAACAGCTCCATCGTTTCCTGTTGGAGTTGTTTTCGTATTAAATGTTACTTGATGCGTTTGACTCAATTCCTTAAGAGCTACCTTGTCCTCTTCACCTAGGAAGATAGAGCGTGTCACCTGCTCTTTACCAGGGGCATTGTGAATGTTCCCGATATTGATTTCTTTGATAGGGACACCACCTTCTACCAAGGTTAAAGCATCTTTTACATCCTTCACAACGATAAAAATTGTTTGAGCAGGGTTAGCCTTGTGAATGATATCAATCACCTTTTGTAAAGGGAAGAAACGCATAGCAACTGAGTCTGGCACAACTGTTTTCATCAGAGTTTGTTGCATCTTGTCCGTGCTCACTTCGTCATTGGCGACAATGACCGTATTACAACCTAAGTATTTTACCCAAAGTTGTCCTTGCCCGTGAATCAACCGTTCATCGATACGGGTCATAATAATATTTGGCGTTGTCATATTTCTCCTCCTACCAATATAGGTTCCAGTCTTTGTAGAAACGGATAAGCGCTTCTAGGTAATAGTAGTCACCCCAGATATTGCCTTCATCCACTCCTTTACCTGAATGCCATGAGTACACACCGTGGAGGAGACTTGTCCCACCAGGGGTAAATTGATCATTTGCATAATGTTCGATCAAGGAACGAAGCATGGCATGCATAGCATGTTTATAAATATCTTTGTCAGCATCCACCTCTGGGAGATGTTTTAACATTTCATGAATCCCACAGACGGCGATAGCTGTTGCTGAAGAATCTCGTGATTGATCACTACCATCATTAAAAATCAAATCCCAATAAGAAACATGATCTTTTGGCAGACGATTCAAGAAATAATTGGTTACACCCTTAAACAAGTCAAAGCAGGACTCGTCTTTCAGATAACGATAAGTCAAAGGAATACCATAGACTCCCCATGATTGACCACGTGCCCAGCATGAATCATCACTATACCCTTGTCTCGTTACACCTTTAAGGGGTTGACCTGTCTCAGGATCAAAATAGAAGGTGTGGAAGGACGAAGCGTCATCACGGATTACATTATTAGCTGAAGCATAGAAATGACTTTCTGCAATATCGTAGTATTTTTGATTGCCTGTTTCTTGATAAGCAAAGAACAAGAGTTGAATATTGAGCAAGCAGTCGATAATCAAACGGTAATGTTCTTTTTTGCCCAAGTCTCCCCAAGCCTGAATGAAGCCACCTTTTTCTTGATAGCGTTCAATCAACTTATTTGCAGCTTTCAAGGCTGCTTCTCTAGCCTCTCCATCTCCATCTCCATTTATCTTATATTCAGCCATACAAGACGGTGTGTACAAGAAACCGAGATCATGGTGATCCAACTCTACTCTCTTATTGACACGCTCCAGAAAAGAAAGAACATTTTTATGTGCCATGTTTTTAAATGCATCCTGTTGACTGTATTCATAAGCCAACCACAGTTCTCCCGTCCAGAAACCATTGGTCCATTCTGTGTTATCCATAATTGGATAGACATTATCAAAGGTAGCTGGTGTGGGGAAATCTTCCTTGAAATAGTCAAGGTTGAGTTCTAACTGCCTAATAACCTTTTCAATTGCCTGACCGACTTCTTCTTTCGTCAGAAGTGGTACTTCTAAGAAGCGCTCAGGCGATTTTATTTCTTCAATCGTAATCTTTTTTATCATTCTTTAATCCTTTAAATACCTGATTCGAAATCTTCTTCCTCTGCCTCTACATCAGTTGAAAACAATTCTTTACCATTTACGACTCCGCCCTGGGCCGCCGCTACTGATTTATTAACAACCTCATCAAAGCTATGAGCCATTCTAGCAAAGACTGCTTCCATTAACATGGCTAAGTTCAAACCCGAGAGAACATTCATTGTTTTGGCTGGATTTTCTCCCATTATAGTAGAAGAAACCTTGAATGGCGATCCTCCCAAGAGGTCACTTAGGATTAAAACTTCTTCTTCATTTGAAATTGCAAGTAAGATTTTTTGCTTGAGTTCATCTGCTGACATTCCTTCCACAAAGTCAATCGCCTCCACATTTTCTTGATTGCCTGCAATCAATTGTAAAGAACTATAAATCCCTGTGGCAAAATGTCCATGCCCTACAAGTACAATTTTCATCTTTTCTCCTTCCTTGTTTGAGTTTACCGGTTTACTTTACATTTTCCATTGTAACCCTTTATTTTTATCTTGTCAATAGTTTTTTTAAAAAAATATTAGCGCTTTCATTGTTTATTTAACCATTACAATAGACAGAAATTTCAAAATCTTCCGTTTTTTTAGGAAAACAAAGATTTTTAGAAATAAAAATATTTAATTATTGACAAAACCGGTTTACTAGAATATAATTTGGTTATAGAGAAGTCTTAACAAATTTGAAAGGAAGTATCAAATGACAAATACATCATTCTCAATTGAGCAGTTTTCTTTAAAAGGGAAAATTGCTCTCATCACCGGCGCTTCTTATGGAATTGGATTTGCTATTGCCAAATCCTACGCTGAAGCCGGCGCTACTATTGTCTTTAACGATATCAATCAAGACCTAGTCAATAAAGGGATTGAAGCTTATCGTGAAGTTGGCATCGAAGCCCATGGATATGTCTGTGACGTGACAGACGAGGACGGTATCCAAGCCATGGTCAAGCAAATCGAACAAGAGGTTGGTGTCATTGACATCCTCGTTAATAACGCTGGTATTATCCGCCGCGTTCCAATGTGCGAAATGAGCGCCGCTGATTTCCGTAAGGTCATCGATATTGACTTAAACGCACCATTTATCGTTTCAAAGGCAGTTATTCCTTCTATGATAAAGAAAGGGCATGGAAAGATTATCAATATTTGTTCGATGATGAGCGAACTGGGACGTGAAACAGTTAGCGCTTATGCTGCCGCTAAAGGGGGCTTGAAAATGTTGACCCGCAACATTGCATCCGAATACGGTGGAGCCAATATCCAATGTAACGGAATTGGACCGGGTTATATTGCCACTCCTCAAACAGCACCTCTTCGTGAGTTGCAAGAAGATGGTTCTCGCCACCCATTTGACCAGTTCATCATTGCAAAAACACCTGCTGCACGTTGGGGAAATCCTGAAGATTTGATGGGCCCTGCTGTCTTTCTCGCTAGTGATGCCAGCAATTTTGTCAATGGCCACATCCTATATGTAGATGGCGGTATCTTAGCCTACATCGGAAAACAACCTGAGTAAAAATAGAAAGAAGATCTTATGAAAATCGCATTAATCAATGAAAATAGTCAAGCTAGCAAGAATCACATTATTTACGATAGTCTGAAAGAAGCAACAGATAAAAAAGGCTACCAATTATTTAACTATGGTATGCGTGGAGAAGAAGGTGAAAATCCATTAACATACGTACAAAACGGCCTAATGGCTGCCATCCTTTTAAATACAAAGGCAGTTGACTTTGTTGTTACCGGCTGTGGTACAGGTGTAGGGGCTATGCTTGCTTTAAACAGCTTCCCTGGTGTTGTCTGTGGTCTAGCAGTGGACCCAACTGACGCTTACCTTTATTCTCAAATCAATGGTGGTAACGCCTTGTCTATCCCTTATGCCAAAGGATTTGGCTGGGGGGCAGAACTGACCCTCAAATTGATGTTTGAACGCTTATTTGCTGAAGAAATGGGCGGTGGCTACCCAAGAGAACGTGTAATCCCTGAACAACGCAACGCTCGTATCTTAAACGAGGTGAAACAAATCACCCACAATGATTTGATAACCATCCTTAAAACAATCGACCAAGACTTCCTCAAAGACACCATCTCTGGCAAATACTTCCAAGAATACTTCTTTGAAAACTGCCAAGATGATGAAGTCGCTGCTTATTTGAAAGAAGTATTAGCCAAGTAAAGCTATTCTAAACCAGAAAGGAACTAATGGATGACGAAAATCTTACTGTTTGGCGAACCATTAATTCGAATCTCACCATTAGATGCCACCAGTATCGGCGATCATGTTGCCAGTTCGACTTATTTTGGCGGATCAGAAATTAATATCGCTTGTAATTTGCAAGCCCTGGGTATCTCAACGAAAGTCTTTACCGCACTCCCTGCCAACGAGATTGGAGATCGTTTTATTACATTCTTGAAACAGCACCAAATCGATACCAGTTCAATCTATCGGCTTGGCGATCGAATCGGCCTCTACTATTTGGAGAACGGCTTTGGTTGTCGTCAAAGTGAAGTTTTCTACGATCGTAAGCATACGAGTATCAGCCAGATTCGGCCAAACATGCTAGATATGGATTCTCTCTTTCAGGGGATTAGCCATTTTCATTTTAGTGGAATCACCGTAGCTATCGGTCAAGAGGTTCGTACGCTCCTTCTCCTACTCTTGGAAGAAGCCAAGCGCCGAGGGATTATCGTTTCAATGGATCTCAATCTGAGAACAAAGATGATTTCAGTCCTAGAAGCCAAGTATGAATTTTCTAAGTTTGCTCGTTTCGCTGATTATTGCTTTGGTATTGATCCTCTCATGATTGATGACCAAAATCTAGAGATGTTCCCAAGAGACAGAGCTAGCCTAAAAGAGGTGGAAAATCGCATGCAACTTTTAAAAAAAACCTATGGTTTCAAGGCCATTTTCCATACCCTCCGCTCTAGTGATGAGCAAGACAAAAATGTCTATCAAGCCTATGCTCTGGGAGAACGATTTGAAGAGTCTGTCCAACTAAAAACTGCAGTCTATCAACGAGTTGGTAGCGGGGATGCCTTTATCTCTGGTGCCCTTTACCAACTACTCCATCATTCCTCCCTAAAAACTAGCATTGACTTTGCAGTTGCCAGCGCAACTCTCAAATGTACTCTTCCAGGAGACCATCTCTCCACTCCCGCAGCTAGTATTGAAAAATTACTGGAAAATGCACAAGATATCATTCGTTAGGAGAATTACATGACCAAATCAGATACGATTATTGAACTAAAAAAACAAAAAATTGTCGCTGTCATTCGAGGAAATACAAAGGAAGAAGGACTACAAGCCTCGATTGCTTGTATCAAGGGCGGTATCAAAGCTATTGAAATTGCCTATACCAATCAGTATGCAGGGCAAATCATCAAGGAACTTGTAGACTTGTATCAGGACGATCAGAGTGTTTGTATCGGTGCAGGTACTGTGCTTGATGCCGTAACTGCTAGAGATGCCATTCTAGCCGGAGCAAATTACGTTGTTTCTCCATCTTTCCATGCTGAAACTGCAAAAATGTGCAATCTTTACAGCACACCGTACATTCCAGGCTGTATTACCCTCACAGAGATAACGACTGCACTTGAAGCCGGTAGTGAAATCATCAAACTCTTCCCAGGTAGTGCTCTCAGTCCATCATATATCTCTGCAGTCAAGGCGCCAATCCCACAAGTTTCCGTAATGGTAACCGGAGGAGTCGGCCTAAATAACATTCCTCAATGGTTCGCTGCTGGTGCAGACGCCGTTGGAATTGGTGGCGAACTCAATAAACTCGCTTCCCAAGGCGACTTTGACCGCATCAGCGAGATTGCCCAACAGTATGTTACACTCAGATAAAATGAAGTGAAAAAGGATAAGTGTTAACTTATCCTTTTTTAAAAGAAAAATCCGAAGATGTTTGACCTTCTTCGGATTTTTTCTATTTTCCACAGTTTCATGTGATTCATCTAGATGATGAACAAATCAGTTGTTCTTTCCTCTGCGGAACAGATAAACCGCCCCAAGTAGCAAGAGCCCTAGACTTGCCAAGATTGACTGACCTTCTCCTGTATGAGGGAGATTCTTTTGATCCGAATGGTTCTTTTCTTCTTCTGATTTTTCCTTTTCTTTTGAATCCTGAGTTTGTGGCTGAGCTGCTTGTTCTAACTTTTTAAAGACTTCCTGATCTGGCGCTGATTCCTGGGTTTCAGGATTGTAGTAGGCAACCTTATAGTCATCCCCTTCTTTTCGAATAGTATAGACTCCACGTTTCAAGACTTGGAATTGGTTGGAAATAGTAGAGACAGAATCATCATATTTCACAATGCCCCAAACTCCTTGTTTGGCATCATAAACAGACTGAAGGGTCTCATTGTTATCGATGAGGCTACTTTCTAACTCTTTTACCATTTGATTGAAGGTGGCACGATCCACGTTAGGGATGAGCATATAGCCATAAGAATCTCCATTTTGCTTATGAGCCTGACTAATCGTAAGAAATTCATTTTCGACTTCCTTGTCTGACTGTCCTTCATTGATATCCTTCCAAGATCCCTTTTGGACAGCCTTACTCATACTGATTGAACTCTTCTTAAAGAAAAAGTAACCAATATTCTTTTTCGAATTGGACGATTCTAAAAAGACACTTTGGGTTTCAGGATAATCCTTTTCTTGTTCTGGGAGGGAGGCTTCTTTATCATTGACATAGACTTTATATGGATCACTTGATTCCAGTTTTCTCTGGTCAATTGTAGTTGCAGCAGTATCTGTTGAAGTGTTCTGGATATTGCTTCCTAAAAAGGCAATCTTATCCTTCAGCATAAACCAGCTCTTATGAGCAGTCAATGTTTGATTCCAGTTAGTGAAATCCATGGTTGCTGTCGCATTGGCCTCATCTAGTTTGCTCGTTCCAACGAAAGCAGACGGTAGAACTTTACCTGTATCACTATCCAATCTCTTAGCATCCGTCTCTGTCGTACCAGGCATCTTATAGGGATTAACTGTTGGCCAGTAGCCATCGCTATAGTGACTCAAATCACCATTATAGAGATAGAACATCCCATCACTTGTATACCAACCACGTTTGTTTTCCTTGTTCATGTGTTCGTAATTCAAGGTACGACTGGAAAAGAGTGATAAGCCAAATCCAAACCCTTTCTCTGCATTGTACATAGCTGTTTTATCCATCTTGTTAAAGGCAGATAGGTAACTTGTTCTTGGAGTACTTGCGACTCCAGCATCGCTTAACAAGGATTGCATCAAACTGATATCCTTATAAGTCTTCAAATTCTTAAAGACATCATAATAACTATCTGATTGAACAATGGTCTTCACAAGACTCTGCAACCGTTGTTTGGTTTCTCCTTCAGACATATCCGCTATCCGGTGAATCCCTCTTAGTACTTCTACTGCGGCCACATGCCCCTCGCTATTTGCACGACTGATAGAGCGGCCACGACTCATATCCATCAGCTCTCCATTCACTAGCAAAGGAGCAAACGATTTATCAATCCAGTGGTACATGGTTTGCATTTTATCTTTATCGATTGGGCTCTTGGTCTTTTGAATAACTGGCAACAGTTGAGACAGGCCATCAATCAAGACATTTCCATAAGCACCCGTATAGGCAACATTGGTGTGGTCGATATAAGATCCATCCTGATAAAAACCTTCGCCTTGGTCTACCAACTTAAACACTTGCTCAATCGAACGAATGGTAGAAGAAATTTCTTGGTCATCCTTGCGCAGTAAACCAGCTATTACTTTTACCCTTCCCATATCCACTAAGTTTCCACCTAGGGCCTTAAATGGGTTATCAGTCGTCTTTCGGAAATGTTCGGGATCTGGCACAAATTTTTCAATCACATCTGTATATTTTTTTATTTCCTCATCTGAGAAGTATTCTTTCATCAGAGACAAGGTATTGTTGATGGCACGAGGTGTACCGATTTCATAATCCCACCAGTTCCCAACAATGCTCTTTTCACTATTGTAGACATGTTTATTCATCCATTCCATGGAATCCCTAACTGTTCGAATGACGGTTTCATCTTGATAATAACGAGAAGAAGGATTGGTCACTTGCTTGGCCATCTCCTCTAATTTCCGATAAGTGGCAGTCAGATTCGCAGACGTTTTATAATTTGAAAATTTTTCCCACAAATAGGTGCGGTCCGCCTGACTTGAAATACTGGATAGGCTATCAGCTACCTTTCCTTCCAGCTCCTGGTTTAACTTGGCCATCTGTTCATTTTTAGAATCATAGTATTGATTCCCAGCGATGATGCCATTCCAGTCATCCAAACGGTCTGTGTATGCATCCTTAACAGAGGCTAGAATCTTCAAAGGAATCTTTTTCACTTCCTTGCCATCTTTACTGATAATGACATTGGTTGTCCCTTCCTTAAGAGGTTCTAAAATTCCATTTTTGACTGAAGCAACGTCAGGATTTTCTACCTTATAAGTATAGTCCGCAAGAGCAAAGACATGTTTTTTCCCAATTGGTAAATCAATCTTTTCCTCAAGCTGTTTATCTGTTTGAGAATCCTCAGAAGGCTGGTCTGCTACCTCTACCAGCTCAATATCCTTAAAGGAAACAGTCCCTGTTCCCGTTTCATAGAATAACTCCAGCTTGATTTTATCAACATCTAAAGTCGGGCTATAGTCTGCTTCAATAGTCTGCCAGTCCTTTGTTCCCGACATTGTTGCAGAATTCCACAATTGCTTGTCCTTACCACTTTCCTCAATGATGCGAACCTTAGCAATCCCCACTTTATTATCTGTTTTAATCTTGAAACGCAGTTTATACTTTTTCTTAGCTTCAATAGGGACTATACGGTGAACTACTGCCCTTAGTTTCTCAGAACTTGAGATAGTGACAGCCCCATCCTTGGCTTCAATGACTCGAGTTGAGGCACCTGAAGAACTATTCTTCTGGTCTACCCAAGCTGACCACCCCTTAGCTTTGCTTCCTGTCCAAGGACTGCTTCCGTTCTCCGTCTGACTAAAATCACCATTTTCAACTAAATTTTTGGTATCCCTTTGCTGATACTGAACTTCCTTCTGGCTTTGCTGAATGGTATTCGTAGTCGTTTCTTCCGCTCCAACTGTCATATAATGGTTTAATAAAAATCCCGATAAAACAAGTGAAGACAAACTCACAATGAGCTTCTTTGTTTTTGTTTGCATGTGTACACTCCAATAAACATATTGTAAAATCAATAGGAACTAAATCTCAAATTAGAGATTTATAGCAACTGAGTAAACCGGTTTAATTAAATCATATCATTTTTAAAGTTATTTGTAAACGGTTTCTATCATATTGAGGGCTTATTCTTCAACAATATCTCCCATCCAACTCGACGAAAAGGGTAAAAACTGTTACAATGTAGAAAAAGAAAAGAGGCCCTCATGACCAGTGTATATGATTTTTCCGCTCTGAACCAAAACAACCAAGCAACTCCCCTGGAGAGCTATCGTGGCAAGGTTCTCTTGATTGTCAACACTGCTACAGGATGTGGTTTAACGCCCCAGTACCAGGGACTTCAAGAACTCTATGAACGCTATCAAGATCAGGGCTTTGAAATCCTAGATTTCCCTTGCAATCAGTTCATGGGACAAGCACCCGGCAGCGCAGAGGAAATCAATAGCTTCTGCAGTCTACACTACCAGACCACTTTCCCTCGCTTTGCCAAGATCAAAGTCAACGGCAAGGAGGCAGATCCTCTTTATGTTTGGCTAAAAGACCAGAAGTCTGGCCCGCTAGGAAAACGAATCGAATGGAATTTTGCTAAGTTTCTCATTGGCCGAGATGGGCAAGTCCTTGAGCGCTTCTCTTCCAAAACAGACCCCCAAACCATCCAAGAGTCTCTCCAAAAAATACTCTAATTTCTTTTTAAAACGTATCCTTTCATTTAGTTTGATCCCTGAAGGGTGCGTTTTTTCTTTAAAAAGTAACTGATTTTCTTTAATTTATATTTATTTTTTTGCTTTTTGCTATTGCAATTCTTTCATTAATTTAGTATATTTGTTATATTAAAAGTTTTCAGTCATTTTAAGGGAGAAATGACCTTTTAAATTTTTTTATCTTAAAATGAAAGCGCTTTATAAACAGGAGGTAAGGTGGCTTACAAATTATCAGAGAGTTTTTTCATTAAATCAAGTTGTAACCAAGTCAGACTTGGGCTTGGGCAGTAGCTGACTGCCTTTCTAAAAACTAGGAGTATATTATGAATCGATACCTTTTTGAAAAAGGGCAAACATTTAGCATTCGGAAGTTGACTGTAGGTGTGGCGTCTGTTATCGTCGGACTGGCATTTTTTGCTTCTGGAACCGTGCGTGCAGACGAAACGTCTCCTGCCACAACATCCAATTTAGATCAGCAAATGAAACAAGTCGCAGATATAGAAAAGACCAAGGTTGAACCAGTCAAAGAAGAAGGCCGTGTAGAAGCTGAAAAACAAGAAACACCTGTTGCCGATACCAACAGTGCTGACTTGCTCCCTGAAGACATTCAGGACCGTGCCTATCCCGACACACCTGTCAAAGAACTCGATACGACTACTATCGTTGACCAAAAAGCTAGTCCAAAAGTAGAAACTAAGAGCATTCTAAAGGACAAGGAAGAAGCTCCAAAAGAAGCTGAGAACGGAAATCGTGCCATCATTAACGGTGGACAAGACCTCAAACACATCAACTACGAGGGACAACCTGCTACTGCTGCTACTATGGTTTACAGCACTTACAACGCAGGGGAACAACGCTACCTCGTTTCAGGCTCAGGTATCTTTGTAGCACCTAACCTGATCCTTACCGTTGCTCATAACTTCCTAGAAGCCAATAAAGAAACTAGCGAAGGTCACATTCGTGGTGGAAAATCTGCCCAGTTTTACTATAACGTTGGTTCAAACAGCGAAAAGAAAAACTCACTGCCATCTTCTGGGACTACGGTTTTATTCAGAGAAAAAGACATACATTTCTGGAACAAGAAAGAGTTTGGAAAAGGCTATAAGAATGACCTTGCTCTTGTAGAAGCTCCTATTCCTCTTCCGATTGCTAGTCCAAACAAAGCAGCAACCTTTGCGCCTTTAGCGGAGCACAAGACACATCAGCCGGGAGAAGCCATCAGTACGATTGGCTACCCAACTGACTCGAGCTCCAAAGAACTGAAACAACCTATCCTAGCTGGTCAGCTTTACAAGGCAGATGGGACCATCCGATCTGTTGAGTCCTATGATGATAAGGGAACAACCGGTATTACCTACAAAACCACTTCTGTATCTGGTTTGTCTGGTGGCGGGATTGTCGATAGCCAAGGAAAAGTTCTGGGGGTTCACCAACACGGAACCGTTGACAATGGTGTGGCTGAAAAGGATCGCTTTGGTGGCGGACTCGTCCTTTCACCTGAACAACTGAAATGGGTGAAGGACATGATTGCCAAGTATGGTGTGAAAGGCTGGTACCAAGGTGATAACGGAAATCGTTACTACTTTACCGATGAAGGACGTATGCTTCGGAACGAAACAGCTGTTATCGGAAGCAACGAATATTCCTTCAACCAAGATGGGATTGCTACCTTGACCAAGGGAGTTGAATACGGTCGTGTGGTTATTCAACACGAAGACGAAGAAGGAAATCCTGTCAAAGATAATGACACCTTTATCGAACAGACAGCTGTTGATTCGCCATTTGACTATAATTTCAAAAAAGAAATTGAGAAGACGGACTTCTATCAGAAGAATAAAGACAAATACGAAATTGTATCCATTGATGGCGTAGCAGTTAATAAACAGCTAAAAGATACTTGGACTGAAGATTACAATGTTGTCAGCAAAGCGCCTGCCGGTACACGTGTCATCAAGGTGGTCTATAAAGTCAACAAAGGCTCCTTCAAAGTTTACTACCGTCAAAAAGGAACCACTACTGAACTAGCGGAAGCGACAGTTGATAACAATGAAGGTCAAGAGTATGACGTTTCCTTTGTCAACACCTTCCATGCAAAAGACATTGCTGGCTACCGTCCAGTCAAAACCAGCCTGGAAGCAAGGATCCAGCATAAAGGTGTGAATGAGGTCGTCTTTGAATACGAGCCAGTCGCTGATACAGCCAATCCAACGACACCGACTCCACCAGTCGCTCATCCAGAAGATAAAGAAACCGAGATTGGCAATCATGGACCTCTTCCAAGCAAGGCTCAACTCGATTACCACAAGGAAGAATTGGCAGCCTTCATCCACTATGGAATGAACACTTATACCAATTCTGAATGGGGAAATGGGAAAGAAGACCCCCGGTACTTCAATCCAACCAACTTGGATACTGACCAGTGGATTCGTACTCTGAAGGAAACGGGCTTCAAACGAACTATTATGGTTGTTAAACACCACGACGGATTCGTTGCTTACCCATCTAAATACACCAACCATACCGTAGCTGCTAGCCCATGGAAAGATGGTAAGGGTGACCTTCTCGAAGAAGTTTCCAAGTCCGCTAGCAAGTATGACATGAATATGGGTGTTTACTTGTCACCATGGGATGCTAATCATCCAAAATACCATGTTGCAACCGAAAAAGAATACAACCAATACTATCTCAACCAGCTGAAAGAAATCCTTGGTAATCCGAAATACGGTAACAAAGGGAAATTTATCGAGGTTTGGATGGACGGTGCACGTGGTAGCGGTGCCCAAAAAGTAACCTATACCTTCGATGAATGGTTCAAATACATCAAAGAAGCCGAAGGAGATATCGCCATCTTCTCTGCTCAACCGACAAGCGTTCGCTGGATCGGAAATGAACGGGGTATCGCAGGTGACCCTGTCTGGCATAAAGTTAAACGGGCCAACATCACAGACGATGTGAAAAACGAATACCTCAACCATGGTGACCCAGATGGTGATATGTACTCTGTAGGGGAAGCTGACGTTTCGATCCGTTCGGGCTGGTTCTATCATGACAACCAACAGCCGAAATCACTCAAAGAGTTGATGGATATCTACTTCAAGTCTGTTGGTCGTGGAACCCCACTCCTTCTCAATATTCCACCAAATAAAGAAGGAAAATTTGCAGATGCAGATGTGGCTCGCTTGAAGGAATTCAAAGCAACCCTAGATCAAATGTATGCGACTGACTTTGCCAAAGGCGCAACTGTAACAGCAAGTTCTACTCGTCAAAACCACCTCTACAAAGAAAGCCACCTCACAGACGGTAAAGATGACACCAGCTGGGCCCTCTCAAATGATGCCACAACCGGTAGCTTTACAGTCGATTTGGGGCAAAAGAGACGCTTTGACGTCGTTGAACTCAAGGAAGATATCGCCAAAGGTCAACGTATCTCTGGTTTCAAGATTGAAGTTGAAATCAACGGACGTTGGGTGACATACGGCGAAGGTTCGACCGTTGGTTACCGTCGCTTGGTTCAAGGCAAGCCTGTAGAGGCACAAAAAATCCGTGTAACCATCACCGGTGCTCAAGCAACTCCAATCTTGACCAACTTCTCTGTCTACAAGACACCAAGCAGCATTGAAAAGACAGATGGCTACCCTCTTGGACTTGAATACCACTCAAACACAACAGCGGATACAGCCGGAACAACTTGGTACAATGAATCTGAAGGTGTTCGTGGCACTTCTATGTGGACCAATCAAAAAGATGCCAAAGTAAGCTATACCTTTACAGGAACCAAGGCCTATGTCGTCTCTACAGTCGACCCAGGTCATGGAGAAATGTCCGTCTACGTTGATGGTCAAAAGGTTGCCGATGTCCAAACTAAGAATGCTAGTCGTAAACGCAGCCAAAAAGTCTTTGAGACAGGCGATTTAGCACCTGGTCAACACACTATTACCCTTATAAATAAAACAGGCGAACCAATTGCTACAGAAGGGATCTACACCCTAAACAATGATAGCAAGGGAATGTTTGAACTCGAGTCTACTAACTACGAAGTCGAAAAAGGAAAACCAGTCACTGTTAAGATTAAGCGTGTTGGTGGAAGCAAGGGGACTGCTACTGTGCGCTTCATCACAGAACCTGGAACTGGGGTTCACGGTAAAGTTTACCAAGATACAACTCAAGATGTGACCTTTAAAGATGGAGAAACAGAAAAGACTGTTACCATCCCAACGATTGACTTTACAGAACAGGCCGACTCTGTCTTTGACTTCAAAGCCAAGCTCACTTCTGTCACTGATGGTGCCCTGCTCGGTTTCGCTACAGATGCAACCATCCAAGTGATGAAAGCTGAATTGCTGGTCAAGGACCAAACAAGTTATGATGACCAAGCTAGTCAGTTGGATTACAGTCCTGGCTGGCACCATGAAACCAATTCCGCAGATAAATACCAAAAGACGGAGTCTTGGGCTTCCTTTGGTCGCTTAACTGATGAGCAAAAGAAAAAGACAACTGTCACAGCCTACTTCTACGGTACCGGACTTGATATCAAAGGCTATATCGATCCAAATCATGGTATCTACAAAGTCTTCCTAGACGGCAAAGAAGTTCCTTACCAAGATGGAATGGGAAATGCTTCAACTATTGACGGTAAGAAATACTTTAGCGGTCGTGCAGCCCAACGCCAAGGCAATCAAACTCTGGTTAGCTTAAAAGGTCTGGACGAAAACTTGCACGCAGTCACCCTTCAACTAGATCCTGATCGAAACGATTTGTCTCAAAATATCGGTATTCAGGTAGACCAATTTATCACTCGTGGCGAAGGTAGCGAACTCTACAGCAAGGCAGATATCATCCAGTCTATCTCAAAATGGAAAGATGATCTGTCCAACTTTGATTCAGCAGGCTTGAAAAATACGGCTACTGCACGCCAAGCTTTCCAAGCAAATCTAGAAAAATTAAGAAACCAACTCAGTGCTGATGCAGTGGATGTTCAAGAAGTCATGTTGACAGTCAGCGCCCTACAAGATATCCTATCCAAGGATGAGAACTATCAAAGAGGTCAAGAGGAGCCTAGTCCAGAGCAACCGGAACAGCCAGAAGAACCTGAGAAACCTGACCAGCCTGAGCAACCAGCTGAACCAAAACAACCGGAAATTGAGTACGATAAGGCTATGGACAGCTTGGCAAAAGCTATCGAGAAAAAAGTCGCTGAGCTTGGATCCAACAAGGAAGCTAAGAAGAAATTATTAGCAATTGCTGACCAAGCCATTGCTGCAATCCAAGAAGCCAAAACTCAGGAAGCAGTCAATAAAGCGCTAGAAACTGCTCTCGAACAAATCAACAAACTCGAAGCGGCTCAGCCTGAGAAACCTGCTGAACCGGAAAAGCCAGCTCAACCAGAAACTCCAGTTCAACCTGAGAAACCTGCTGAGCCTGAAAAACCAACTCAACCTGAGAATCCAGTTCAACCTGAGAAACCTGGCCAGCCTGAACAACCAGCTGAACCAAAACAACCGGAAATTGAGTACGATAAGGCTATGGACAGCTTGACAAAAGCTATCAAGAAAAAAGTCGCTGAACTTGGATCCAACAATGAAGCTAAGAAGCAATTGTTAGCCATTGCTGACCAAGCCATTGCTGCAATCCAAGAAGCTAAAACTCAGGAAGCAGTCAATCAAGCGCTAAAAACTGCTCTCGAACAAATCAGCAAGCTCGAAGCAGCTCAGCCTGAGAAACCTGCTGAACCTGAAAAACCAGTTCAGCCTGAAAATCCGACTCAACCTGAGAAACCGGCTCAGCCTGAAAATCCAGTTCAGCCTGAGAAACCAGCTCAGCCTGAAAAACCAACTCAACCGGAAACTCCGGCTCAGCCTGAAAAGCCAGCTCA
>NZ_AJRH01000010.1:0-47517 GCF_000297015.1 Streptococcus sp. GMD6S
CGTCCTTTGTCTTGTTGTAGTTGTACAGTTACTTAAATCTTGAGAGTACAAAAACGGCCAGAACAAAGAGAATTTTATGGAAACAGTTGTACAGTTACTTAAATCTTGAGAGTACAAAAACTAAGAAACTTAATTGTTAGACTGCTGATTTGTTGTACAGTTACTTAAATCTTGAGAGTACAAAAACATTCTTCTTTTGGATAAGACCCGTCAGGGTGTTGTACAGTTACTTAAATCTTGAGAGTACAAAAACGCCTAAATGTTGGTTTACATTATAGGAAAGGTTGTACAGTTACTTAAATCTTGAGAGTACAAAAACTTTGTTTCTTCAGAGTGCTTTTTACCAAAAGTTGTACAGTTACTTAAATCTTGAGAGTACAAAAACCCTGATCTGCTCAGCATTATCTATATCGCTTGTTGTACAGTTACTTAAATCTTGAGAGTACAAAAACGTCTTTATGGAAAAGTACAATTTAAAAACCGTTGTACAGTTACTTAAATCTTGAGAGTACAAAAACTTAGGTAGTACCATTTGCCATCATCCTTCAGTTGTACAGTTACTTAAATCTTGAGAGTACAAAAACGTATCCCGCTTGTGAATGAGTTGACACATTGTTGTACAGTTACTTAAATCTTGAGAGTACAAAAACTTATCTCTGGTGTCATACCAGCGCCCTTAAGTTGTACAGTTACTTAAATCTTGAGAGTACAAAAACATGTTATTCTCCTTCCTCCACGATGTTCTCGTTGTACAGTTACTTAAATCTTGAGAGTACAAAAACTACGTTTAACTTCTAAATGATAGGAATATGGTTGTACAGTTACTTAAATCTTGAGAGTACAAAAACACAGTTCATCTTCCAGAAATCTAATGCGTTGTTGTACAGTTACTTAAATCTTGAGAGTACAAAAACCAGAAAACTTATCCCCGTACCATGCTTTAGGTTGTACAGTTACTTAAATCTTGAGAGTACAAAAACGGAAGTTTTAACAATGTGGATGAGCTTATCGTTGTACAGTTACTTAAATCTTGAGAGTACAAAAACGGAGCAGTAAGCTTGACAGCTTTTTCAGTGTTGTACAGTTACTTAAATCTTGAGAGTACAAAAACCTTTCAGGATTTTACTTATTCTGATGATGGGTTGTACAGTTACTTAAATCTTGAGAGTACAAAAACTTAGTGAAATATCGTACAAGCTAGCAAAAGGTTGTACAGTTACTTAAATCTTGAGAGTACAAAAACGTGCGTTTGATATAATAAAGTGACGGGCTAGTTGTACAGTTACTTAAATCTTGAGAGTACAAAAACTTTTGATCCCAAGGCTCGTATGATACTCTGTTGTACAGTTACTTAAATCTTGAGAGTACAAAAACTAGAAAGGAGGTGAGTAAAGATGGGGCTTTGTTGTACAGTTACTTAAATCTTGAGAGTACAAAAACCCAGCGCCAATCCATCAAGTAAACCTGTTAGTTGTACAGTTACTTAAATCTTGAGAGTACAAAAACAATTGTGTTATAATGATTATAGAAATAGAAGTTGTACAGTTACTTAAATCTTGAGAGTACAAAAACCTGTTGAAATATCTCCATCGTCTGAAACAGGTTGTACAGTTACTTAAATCTTGAGAGTACAAAAACTACCCTTGATGTAACCTTTAGCACGAAGTTGTTGTACAGTTACTTAAATCTTGAGAGTACAAAAACGTTCAATCTGACTAAGATTATTTGATAATGGTTGTACAGTTACTTAAATCTTGAGAGTACAAAAACGAGTTTTTGGTTGGGATAATTATGACTGGGGTTGTACAGTTACTTAAATCTTGAGAGTACAAAAACATGATGCGTGGGTCTTCTTCCCAGCGGGCGGTTGTACAGTTACTTAAATCTTGAGAGTACAAAAACTACCCTATTTTACACCATGAAAGGGGTGATGTTGTACAGTTACTTAAATCTTGAGAGTACAAAAACAATGCTTAGAAAGGTTGAAATATCAATGTTGTTGTACAGTTACTTAAATCTTGAGAGTACAAAAACAAGGTGTTTGAAACATCTAATGGGAACGAGGTTGTACAGTTACTTAAATCTTGAGAGTACAAAAACGTTCAGGAGCAAATATCACAGTCAAGAACTGTTGTACAGTTACTTAAATCTTGAGAGTACAAAAACTGCTTTTTTATCGGTTACTCAGTTGTGGAAGTTGTACAGTTACTTAAATCTTGAGAGTACAAAAACCTTGATTGAACACTTCGTCCTCAACAATGGGTTGTACAGTTACTTAAATCTTGAGAGTACAAAAACCTCAAATTCGTCAATTTTGATTTTTGTTCCCTCAAAAACATTATAAAGCCTTAAATCTCACTCGTCAATACTATTCTTCCAAATATTTCAATAACATAGGATTGATTGATCCAATACAGAATTTTTTTTTCATTTCATATTGATACAAATTATTCAAAATTTTTAATGCCACTTGATCTTCTACAGATAGACTCATGTGGAGAATGTCCGAGCTAAATAAATAGGATCCAATTTTTCTTAAAGAAGTTAAAAATTCTTGTTCATCAGGTATTTGATTTATTGGATACTGATTGGTAAAGCGATCATACATGAATTCTAGCGAATAAAAATGATCAACATAATCGGAAACAATATTGATTTCCTCTAAAACTTCTTTCGTGACATGAAGATAACCTTCATTGGAAGGAAACAAAACAATATATAATGAATCATTATGATTAGTCAGAAACTCCATTTTCTCGCAACATTCAACAAAATCACTATAGGATAGAAAATCATCCAAATTTCGTAAGACAAGCAAAAACTTTTCAGAACTGTTCGTCGCCATGACTTCTAACATGGAAAGAAATAATAAAAACTTTGTCTTATTGTCTACAAATTCAAAGGATATATTTTTATCATTTTTTCCAAAGTATGGTAAAAAATTCTTTTGAATCAATTGATCCGTATTAAAATATTTTGCTTCGGTATGATAGATAATTTCATCTAATTGAAGATTCAACTTCTGATTCAATAGAAGTGAAATCCTATCTAGATTGTCATTGATATTTTCAATTTGCTCCATTATCTCTATAGAATTAATCTTTTTCTTTATATAATCATAGGCTACTGTTCCTTTTTTATATTCCATTTGTTCAATTAAATCATTGATATTGGACACTTGAATAACACTGAATTCTGACCGGGAAACCATTATATCGTCTATTAGTATTTTAGGCTCATTTTGTTCAAATAGAACTAAATCTTCCTCACTATATTTTTTTCCTCCAAAATACCATAATAGTATCTGCCAAATATAATATTTTAATTGCTGATCTTGACCTACAATTTGAGTAAATTGACCAAAACTTAATGAAATTTTATCCTTGTATGGATAACTAATGTTCATGTTCATATAACTACCAACTTATTATCACTGACTACTTCTTCTTGCTTTGTTTTTCCACCAATTATTAAAACCATTTCAGAAAATTGTTTTTCAGTCACAGCTAGCAAACGGACATTCCCACTTGGTAAATTACTCTGACTTAATTTTTTATAGAATTTACTTGCAAAACTTCGATTAGGACAGGTTCGATAATAAACAGAAAACTGCAACATTTCAAAACCATTGGCAATTAAATCTTTCCGAAAGTTACGATAGACCCTTTTTTCTTGATTAGTTTCCATTGGTAAATCAAAAAAACACAATAATCTCAATGCTTCATACCTCATTTCTTTAGCTCCATTCTATACTCGACACCACCGGACAGTAAAATTTACTAGTATCCTTATCAGAGATACATTTTAGAAAGCCTTTGACATATTTATCCATTGCTACTGTTACAGAACACGTTTCTTTCCCATAACGAATCTTTGCATTTAATGTATCTGTTAGCGCCAAGCGAAACTCGTACTTCAAATATTCTTCATCTCGTAAATTTTGATAGACCCAGACATCGATAATCTGCCGAAAAGGTTCCATTAGATCATCAACCAAGTTAAACTGGTTATATTCATTCTTATGGAAAATGCCAATCAAAGGATTCAAACCATAACCAGCAATAATACGTGCCATCTGCGCTCTCATGATTGCATAACCATAATTTAGGCCAGCATTGATGACATCCGTTTCCTGTTGTGTAAGACGTACGAATTTCTTTCCAAATAATTCATTGAAATAAACTTTAGCAGCATGACCTTCACGATTGGTTTTATCTCCATATTCAATATGATCTTTATAGTCTGCTAATAATTGAATGCATTCAATATTTTTCTCAAACATTGCAAGAACATCTTGCTGATTGTTTATTTTGAAGTAGGTCACTATCTGCCATAATTTATCTTTTTGCTCCTGCGTCCACAATAATTGCTCCTGTAATTTTTTATAGGCTCTAAAATGGCCATTTTGAGAATGATAAATTCCAGTAGGCAAGTGCTCATTATCACAGACAATCAAGGCAATATTGTACTTACTTAAAGCACTTAATAACCTTAAAGTTACAACAGTCTCCCCTCCTTCTGCTACAATTATCGAAATATCACTCAGTGGGATAACATAGTCTTGACCCATTTTCTTAATTAAAAGGTTATCCAACTTCAATTGCATTTTTTCACTCTGACAGACATGCACAATTCTCCAAGTCATCGTATTTCCCTCTTTCACAAAACGAAAACACCCCGCCATAAATGACAGGGTGTTGAATTCGGCATGAAGCCTTATCTTTGTAGCTTCTGCAAGATTTAAGTAACTGTGCAAGGCGTCCCTTACATTTACTATTATAATACATTGTACCAGCGTTTGCAACTCTTTTTTTAATATTTTTTAAAATTTGAGTTTTGGTTCGTCACCCTCTTTTTTAATGATATGTTTTTTACCCAAAACATCTGTTTTGACTTTAAAAATAGAGATATTTGATTTATTTAATCCTTTCAAACACCGTCCTCCTTTCGCAACATTTCCAAGTATCGTTATCAATTCTTGTTCTCCATCAAATTTAGCTTTATCATAAGGTTTTAATTCGATATAATGTTTTGCCGTATCATTCCTTGAATTAAATCTAAATAATTTTTGTTCATTGTTTTCTGAATCTTTTATTAATATCAAATCATTTTTATAGAGAGTAAATTTAAATTCAGACTGCTCATCGATACCTTCAATTCTCTTTATAGAATTATACTTCTGATTAGAAATACTATATTTCCCACTACCTTTTTCAAAGGATAAATCAGAATATTTCAAACCCATCAATTCATATTTTTTAGTCTGATGATTAAAATAAACATCTGTCCTCCAAGGCTTAAGTGACTGAAGAACCACTTGATTATCACTACTTTCTGGTGTGATATCAATGTGATTACCTAGTTTATTATCATAGTATTTAAGACTTTTAATTTCTGGACCATTACTTTTTTTACTGTACTTTCGAATAGGCCCATTTTCTTGTCTATATTTCTCAAAAGGATTGCAAGGGATCTCTTTATTTTTATCGTTCAATTCTTTAGAAGGATAGGTTCTTAAAATTTCTTCAATCACTTTTTCAAATGTTTGTGGATCTTTGTGATACATCAAGAATTTACTCTTATCTTTATTATAAATTTTAATGAAAGCATCATATCCTGCTTGACTATAAATATCTTTAATCTTACCTAAAACATAAGTTTCTTCAGACTTCTCTTTATCCAATTTCGCTTTTCTTGTTGCATAAATTGTAGCATCTGAAATTTTTCGATTAAATTTTGAATCTACTTGATAAGAAAATAGAATACTATCCTCAAATGTCTTGCTACTTAATGTATCAACAAAATGGTCATAAGGAGCTTTAAACACTAACTCTTTGTATTCATCATCACTTAATGAAATAATTTCTCCAGTCTCTGAATCAACAAACTGTCCTTCTTTATAAGCAATCAGAGGATTATTCTGTTTTTTCCATAATCTTAATTGACTCGAAGCGGCAATAATTAAGGCATCAACAGCATGATGATGGTAAGTCTCACGAGACTTTTCAAGTCCCCACTTTCTTCTTAGCTGAGAGGTAAATTGTCCACGTACCACCGAAATAGTTGTATCGAATTTATGCGCTTTATAAAAATCTTGTAGAGCATTTAAAACAACTCGAGAAGAATATCGAGTGTCAATTAAATTCCGTTCGATGAATTTCTGCTTCACTTCAATTTTACTAATATCTTCTTCCGTTAAAAGGTACTCTTTCTTTTTATTACCTAATAATTTAGACTCTTTTACATAAGATTTAAACTCACGGTAGGACCAGGCATCATCCATACTATCTAAAGCCTGAAACGGAGTACGTTGGCCTTTTTCTTGGTTTGCTGTAGCTAGAACCAATACTTTATTAGATAGACTATCATCAAACGATAAAGAAAGAGGTAAAATATGGTCAATTTCGTACTTGTACTGATTGTGAATTAAATCTGAAATTGGAATGTTCTTCCCAGTATAGAGACACTTCTCTCCCTGCTGGTGCCATAAACGAATCTTAGTAGCCAATTCCTTCTGCCCATGAAAAATACTATCTGGTAACTCTTTTTTCCCATTGTATTGGAATGCAGCCTTTTCCATAGCTGCATTTTTCTCATCTTGGTTTGCCTTTTGACGTTTTATATAATCTTTCTTAGCGTCTTCTTCGTTATTTTCACGCGCCATTTCGATAACGATATTATCAAAGATACCATGTTTTTTAGTTGCTTCATTGATTATCTTTATGGCCTGTCTGACAGATTTTGCTACTACAGGGTTATAAATTTCTTCTGTTAATTCTTTTTCATCAATATACTTGGTTCTTTTTGATATTTCTTTAGATTTTTGTTTCCCCAATCGTGTTAGAATTGTCATTTGCTCTTCTGAAGTTTCATAGAGTTCTGGTATCAATTCCATCATGAGTTTAAGAGAAAAATTATGCCATCCCTTACTAAATAGACTGCTATTATTTTTTCTAAATTGAACTAATTCAAGTACTTGGTCTTGACTAAAAGAATCCTTTAACTTTGTGTTAATCGCTTCTTCTATACCTTCTCGTTCAGTATTTAGAGTTAAAATATGGGCAAGCTCATCTAGAACATTTCTAGACAATTCCCCAACTGAAATTGTTTCTAGCGATTGCATTTTTCGATATGCTTCAAAAGTATGTATTTCAGGTTTATTGTTTACATCAACTCGATAACCACGTATCTGATCTACTGAAGCATCAATCATTTTAGCAATGTACTTCAATAAGGTTGAGGCTCCTAAGGTTTTAGCTTCCTTAGCATACTCAACAATAACTTTCTTTTGTTCCTCACTAAGTTTCTTCGTTTCTGTAGGAACTGTTAAATTATTTAAATCATTTAGTAAATTAAACTCTTGAGCAGTATAGGAAGCTTTTGAAGCTCTGTATTCATCCGGATAAAATGTACATTTCCCAATTAAAATACCAAAAATATTATCTAACGTCGTACCGTCTGTTCTAAAACGTCCATAATCCGTCCGAGATTTTTCATTACCTGGTCCATGATAATATTTTCTTTTCCCTGTAAGGATTTTTAGACAATCCTCTATAAATTCATCTGTAATTTTACTATTGAATTCCTGCTGTTTTCTAAGAATTCTTTCAGCTTCTTTTCTATAAGCAGATGTTGAAAAAACATTGATCAATCGGCGTTTCTCACCATTTTCCACAACAGTGAAATCTCCTCTTACCTGACCATATTTTTCGAAACGTTCTAGTTGGATTTGACCAGGTGTTTGTTCAGCAAGTAATTTTCTATTTTCTTCAACTGCCTTACCATAATCAGATGATACTGTACCCCCATCCTCAGAAGCATCATCTAAATAGCTAATACCACGTCTCTTAACAATGTTCTTTAAAGCTATGAACAGCTCTTCATTCGTTAGTTGCTGATTCAAGCCATCTACACGAAGTCGATATGGATTAAGATTAATGGATACCTTAGAAAAATCAGTTAACAAACCATAGTCTTCAAATAGATCTTGAAAGCGAACACCACGGTGTTTTTTCCTACGATGTAATCGTCGAGCCTGTCTATTTTTTCTTCTTTCAACATTATTATCAGCTGTTGCAGCTGGAAAAAGACGAGAATTCGCATGGATAATCTTTCCAGAATTTTTTTCTAGAATTCCCACTCCTACGGATGCAATACCAATATCCAATCCTAAAACTAAACCGTTCATAGTCAATCTCCTAACTAGTTATCATATCAACTAAATTTTACTCTTTCCTTCCTAAAAAATCAAATAATTATAAGCAATTACTTAAAATCTTTTACTATATATAATTATATTCAAATTCTCCCACTTCCATCATTCACCACAAACAAAAAAGCGTGGTCTCACGCTTTTAGATTTCTATTTTAACTTGAGTGATTTCTACATAAAAAATCAATAGTTTATATGCCCCCTGCAGGGATCGAACCTGCAACTACTCCTTAGGAGGGAGTTGTTATATCCATTGAACTAAGGGAGCTAGAGAAAAACCCTGCTGGGTGAGCAGAGTTTTTAGTCGAATTAACGACGGATTTCTTTGATACGAGCTGCCTTACCTTGAAGAGCACGCAAGTAGTACAATTTCGCACGACGTACTTTACCGTAACGAACAACTTCGATTTTTTCAACACGTGGAGTGTGAATTGGGAAGATACGCTCAACACCTACACCGTTAGAGATTTTACGAACTGTGTAGTTTTCTGAGATGCCAGCACCTTTACGTGCGATAACAACACCTTCAAAAATCTGGATACGTTCACGGTTACCTTCGACAACTTTCGCGTGTACACGAACTGTGTCACCAGGACGGAATGATGGGATATCTGTACGAAGTTGACCTTCAGTCAAGCTTTGGATTAATGGATTCATTTTATTCTCCTATCTTTGTCAATCTTGAGGAACCTTCCTCAGCGGATAAACTGTATTTTTGTGCGTCCATTACACACAAGATACAGTTTACCAAATTTCCACCTAAAAGTAAAGAAATTTATAGCAGAATTCCTAAAAAAATCGCTAGAAAACCGCCTATGTAAGTTAAGAGAAAATAGCTATAAAATACCTTCTTGTCACTTAACAGTCTTTGCAGCTCATCATTCAAGGTTGAAAAGGTCGTCAACCCTCCACAAAAACCTGTCGCTAGGATAGCATAGATTTCCTTGGACTCCACATGATTGTAGAGTAAGCCAATTAAAAAACATCCTATAAGATTGGCTATGAGAGTTCCTAGAGGTAATTTTGAAGCTTGATTATAGCGGGAAAAGAAATAACGCACCAGGGCTCCAAGTCCGCAGGCGATTGCAAGATAGACGATTACCATTTCTTCCTCCCTAGACAATAAGCCAAGAGCAGGCCTCCGCCAATACTCAAAAGTAGGTAGATGCCTAAACTAAGATAACGCTCGGTATCGAGCAACTTCACAGCATCCAAAAGCAGGCTAGAAAAGGTTGTTAAACCACCGCAAAAGCCTGTACCCAGCGCCAAAACCAAACCTTTACTGCTTCCCTTATAGACCAGATAGCCTTTTACCAGATAGACCAAGCAGAAAATTCCCAGATAGTTGACAAGGAGGGTTCCCCAAGGAAAGTCAGGACTGGCTGGCAACTGACTAGATAGAAAATAGCGGACAAGTCCACCCAACATAGCAGCTAAAAAAATCCCTAGCGGATAGAATTGTTCTTTTTTCATTTGATGTTTTGATCCTGATAGTCACGCGAACGTTTGAGAATATCTGAAAAAGTCGCAACAATGGTTTCTTGATAATTCTTATTGGTTACACGACTTCTTACCCTTTCAAAAATGACTTCTTCTCGCTTGCTATCTAAAATAGGTTTTCCTGAGGCTTTCTTATAGGCAACTACTCCCTCAACCAAATGCATCCGTTCTTCTAGGAGCTTGACGATTTGGTCGTCGATTTGATCAATTTCTTGCCGAATACTAGCTAAATCCATAGTGTCTCCTCCTTTATTTGAATTATTGTATCAAAAAGCCAGCAAATAGGCTAGTAAAATCTAGTTTAACTACTAAAAACTGCACTGACTCCTTCCAGTCAGTGCAGTTTGTTTCTTATCCTACTTTTGCAGCCAATTCTTCTGCGAATTGTTCCAAGCGTTCGATGTCTTCTTCTTCGGCAGAAAGGTCTACTTTAACGCACTCTGAACCTTTTTCAGCTCCTGTCGCTACAAATACACGATCAAAGTCATCAACAGCCTTACAGAATTCGTCGTAGAAGGTATCTCCTGAACCGACCACTCCGTAGATTTTGCCATTCAAGTTGAGATCAGCTAGGTCTTCGTAGAAGTCCATCATCTCATCTGGCAATTCTCCATCTCCGTAAGTGTAAGTCGCAACGATTGCGATATCCGCTTCCAAGAAGTCTGAAGCGTCAACAGTCGTACATTCATCAACATCGACATCCAAGCCCAAATCTCGCAATTTATCTGCTACAATATCTGCAATTTCTTCGGTATTACCGGTCATACTGGCAAATACAATTTTTGCTAATGCCATATCGTCCTCCTCAATTTATCTTTCTCCATTATATCATATCTTTTTCATTTTAAAAATAAAAATTCTTGTGCTACAATGAAATGAGAAAGAATTGAGGTTATTTATGGAAATTTGCCAGCAAATATTAGAGAAAATCAAAGAATACGATACCATTATCATTCACCGTCATATGAAACCAGATCCAGATGCCATAGGGAGTCAGGTAGGCTTGAAAGCTCTTCTCACACACCATTTTCCTGAAAAGACCATCAAAGCCGTCGGTTTTAACGAACCAACTCTAACTTGGATGGCGGAAATGGATACTGTCCAAGACAGTGACTACCAAGGAGCTCTTGCTATTATTTGTGATACAGCGAATCGTCCTCGTATCGATGATAAACGCTACGAACAAGCTGATTTCACCATCAAAATCGATCACCATCCAAATGATGATATCTATGGTGACCTATCTTGGGTGGATACAAGTTCAAGCAGCGCCAGTGAGATGATTGCTCTATTTGCTCAAGAAAATCAGCTAGCTTTATCTAGTGAAGCGGCACGACTTCTCTATGCAGGAATTGTTGGAGACACAGGGCGTTTTCTCTACCCGTCAACTAGTGCCCGTACCTTTAGAATAGCTGGCCAGCTCCGAGAAATTGATTTTGACTTTGCTGGATTGTCTCGTCAAATGGATACCATGAGCTTCAAGATTGCAAAATTGCAAGGATATGTTTATGATCACTTAGAAGTTGATGAGAATGGGGCTGCACGCGTTCTGCTTACTCAAGACATCTTGGAAAAATATAAGGTTACGGATGCTGAAACAGCGGCAATTGTCGGAGCACCTGGTCGAATTGATACTGTTAAGGCTTGGGCTATCTTTGTTGAGCAAGCTGATGGTCACTTCCGTGTGCGAATGCGCAGTAAAATTACCCCTATCAATGAAATTGCCAAAGAACACGACGGAGGAGGACATCCATTAGCTAGTGGCGCCAATTCCTATAGTCTAGAAGAAAACGAACAAATATACAAAGAACTGAAAGAGGCTCTACAGGTTCACCAAGGCTAAGAAAGAATTTTCTTGGCCTTTTATATGCTAGATTCTTAAAATATACGGTTTCTTTGTACCTCAGTTTATGGTATAATAAATCAAACTGAATAAAAGGAGACTTAATAATGGAAAAAAATCGTTTGTTTATCCTCATTTCTGCTGGAGTAGCAATCCTTGGTTCACTTTTGCCATGGGCTAGTTTAAATGCAGGTGCTTTTGGGTCCTATAGTGTGAATGGTTACCAAGGAGATGGGTGGTTTGTCATTATCGCAGCTATTGTGTCTATTGTTCTTGCGTGCTTGAATAACATGAATAAAGCAATGCCTAAAGGGTTCTCAATTGGTGTCATTGTTGCGGGTGCAATTGCAACTCTCGTTACACTAAATAGTCTCTTTAATGTAAATAAATACATGTCTAACTTTGGTGGATATGGCATTTCAATCGGCTTTGGTTTGATTTTAGCTATTCTTGCTAGCATTGCACTAGTTGTAACTGGTCTCTTGGCAATGTCAGGTGGTAAAATTACCAAAGAATCATTTACTGAATTAGCTGAGTCTGGTAAAGATTTTGCTCAAACTGTCGGACGTGTAACAAGCTCTACCGTTAAAACTGCAGTCGAAGAAATCAAAAAAGAATCTCAAGAACGTAAAAAAGAAGAAACTACAGCTGAAAAAACAGAGACAGCTAAAGAGGAAACCGAGCAAAAAGAGGAAGCTAAGGAACCAGCTAATGTAGAAGCTGAATCAACAGCAGAAAACGCAGAACCAGTAAAAGAAGAAACTACAGAATCTGAAACAAAAACAGAAGCTGAGCCAGTAAACGAACCAACAGAAACAGAGGCTGAAGCTGAAACTGAAACTGTAACAGAATCAACAGAAACAGAACCTACTGAAACTGAAAAAGAGGCTAAATCAGCAGCAGAAAACACAGAACCAGTTAAAGAAACAGAAGTAAAAAATCAACAAGAAGAAAAAACTCCAAATCAAGAGAACTAATCATTCTTCTACCCTCACTCCAGTAAACACTGGAGTGATTTTTTATCAAGATTTTTAATAAAATCAGGGAAAAGACTTGCCAAACTTATCAGAATCTGATAGACTAGTATGGTAACAATCTATGGCTCGCAAAGAGACCATGGCAGAAAGGAAATATTGCAAAATGAAAAAAGATATCCATCCAGAATATCGCCCAGTTGTCTTCATGGACACAACTACTGGTTACAAATTCCTTAGCGGTTCAACAAAACGCTCTAACGAAACTGTTGAGTTCGAAGGCGAAACTTACCCATTGATCCGTGTGGAAATTTCATCAGACTCACACCCATTCTACACTGGACGTCAAAAGTTCACTCAAGCAGATGGACGCGTGGATCGTTTCAACAAAAAATACGGTCTCAAATAATCAAAAAAAGAACAGTTACCACTGTTCTTTTTTTGTACTTCTTTTTATGAACCAATCACTACTACTTTCTATTTGTCAACCTTCACGCTGACACTATAATTGATTTCAAACGAGGTTAAAAAATATCGAAAAGAAGCTTGATATTGAGAATGGTCAAGATGATTGAAACTGCGTAACCTAGGATGGTGTTCCACTTGGCATTAGTGAATTCTCCCATCAGTGACTTCTTAGAGGTCAGATAGATTAAGGGGAAGATTGAAAACGGAAGAGCGATTGACAGAAATACCTGTGAATAGACCAATAACTGATCCAAGGTTTTTTCTTGATGTCCAAACAAGACGGCGACTATAATCACAGGAAGCAAGGCAAAAATACGGGTACCGATACGGATTATCCACTGAGGCAATTTCAGATGCAAGAAACCTTCCATGACAATCTGTCCTGTCAAAGTACCTGTAATGGTCGAATTTTGACCACTTGCTAAGAGAGCTAGGGCAAATAAAGTTGACAGAGTTGAGCTGGCTATAGCTCCTGCTATTGTCGAATCCTGTAAAGCATTGTACATTTGAGAAAAAGCTGAAATTTCAGATGCATGCCCAAAAAAGAGAGATGCCCCTAAAATAAGAAGCAAGGAATTGACAATAAAGGCTAGAGACAACTGAAGATTTGAATCCCAGGTCATAAAACGCACAGCTTTTCGAACATCCTTCTTATCTTTGTGATTGATTTTCCTTGTTTGGGATAGGGATGAATGAAGATAGAGATTATGGGGCATGACTGTCGCTCCTACAATCCCTAAAGCCAAGGTCAATTGGCTTTCATGACCTGGCAATGGTGTTTCAAATAATGTTGAAGTCGGTAAATAACCACCAAAGATACCCTGAATACTTGGATTGGATAAAGCTACCAGATAGGTAAAGATGGCTAATATGGTTAAAATAAGAGTCGTAACAATGGCTTCAATTTTTTTGAAGCCAAATTTCATCAACAACAACAAAAGAAATACATCCAAAACGGTTAAGAGGATAGCGACCATAATCGGTATTTTAAATAAAAGATTTAAGGCAATTGCTGAGCCTAGAACCTCAGCTAAGTCTGTCGCCATTAAAGCTAATTCTAAAATCACCCATAGACTATAGCGAAGCCATTTGGGAGCATGATGAGCTGTTGCCTGTGCTAGGTCCATCCTAGTCACGATACCGAGCTTTCCAGCCATCTGTTGTAGCTGCATAGCGATGATGGATGAAATTAAAATAACAAATAAGAGACTATATTTGTAGGAAGCACCACCAACTACACTGGTAATCCAGTTTCCAGGATCCATATAACCAACTGCTACAAGTGCTCCAGGACCTAAAAAAGCTTTTAGATTTTGCCAAAAATGATTGTTATTGGGAGTTTCAATAGATTGATTGATCTCAGAAAGAGAGACTTTTTTATAAGAGGACATAGGGATTTTACACTTTCTAATCTGTCTTTACATATTTCTTAATAGAATATTTTTTGAAAGAATGATGAAAATAGTTTACCTATTTCCAATTCACGCTTATTATATCACATTTTAGAATGATTACAAATAAAAAAAATGATAGTTGAAATAAGCAATATCAGTATTGCAAAAGCCAGCGTTTTCTGACGCTGGCTTTAAAACTGTAAAAATTCTTTCTCAACTAGATCGCTTCTGTGACAAAACTACGGCTTTCTAGCACCTTAAGCATGGCATTAGCTGTATCTAGGGCTGTAAATAGTGGCACACCGTGTTCAATAGCTGAACGGCGGATTTGCTCACCATCTTCGTCAGCAGTTCGCTTGGTTCCGACAGTATTGATAATTGCTTGAATTTTCCCTTTGCGAACAAAGCTTGGGATATCCTGTTCATCGTCACCGATCTTACCAACAGGTTGGGCTTGCAGTCCATGACTAGCAAAGAAGGCTGCTGTCCCTTCTGTCGCGAGGATACCGTAGCCGATATTTTGGAAACGACGAGCCAAGTCCAAGGCTTCATCTTTGGCATCATCAGCGATGGTAAAGACCACATTTCCAAAAGTTGGCAAGTGCAGGTAAGAAGCTTCAAAGGCCTTGTACAAAGCTTTTTCAAGAGTAGTATCAGAACCCATAACTTCCCCTGTTGACTTCATTTCAGGACCGAGCAAGCTGTCTACCTTAGCTAGTTTCGTAAAGGAGAAGACTGGCGCCTTGATATGAACGCGAGTGCTTTCTGGATAAAGTCCATCTTGGTAGCCAAGTTCTTCAAGACTTTGACCAAGAATGAGCTTGGTTGCTACTTGAGCCATAGGAATATTAGTTACCTTAGAAAGGAATGGCACCGTACGGCTGGCACGTGGATTGACCTCAATAACGTAGACTTTTTCATCCTTGATGACAAACTGGATGTTCATCATCCCAAGACAGTTAAGGCCGATTGCTAGGCGTTTGGTGTAGTCTGCGATAGTTTCCTGAACCTTTCGCGACAAGGTTTGTGGAGGATAAACAGCCATGGAGTCACCTGAGTGGACACCAGCACGCTCGATATGTTCCATGATACCAGGGATAAGGACATTTTCTCCATCTGAAATGGCATCAACTTCACACTCTTGCCCAACGATGTAAGAGTCAACAAGAACTGGGTGGTCTGGACTAGCCTTAACAGCGGTACGCATGTAAGAACGGAGGTCTTCTTCGTTTTCAACGATTTCCATGGCACGTCCCCCCAAGACATAAGATGGGCGAACAAGGACTGGGAAACCAATCTTGCGAGCTGCAAGCACGGCTTCTTCTTCATTGGTAGCCGTTTGTCCTGGTGGCTGTGGAATATCCAGGTCTTTTAGAGCTTGCTCGAAGAGGTCACGGTCTTCTGCACGGTCTAGATCAGCGACTTGCGTACCAAGGATGGTCACACCAGCTTTTGCCAAGGGCTCTGCAAGGTTGATAGCTGTTTGACCACCGAACTGAACAATAACGCCTTTTGGTTGCTCCAAATCAATGACATTCATGACATCTTCAAAAGTTAATGGCTCAAAGTAGAGCTTGTCAGACACAGAGAAGTCCGTCGAAACAGTCTCTGGATTTGAGTTCATGATGATGGCTTCATAACCAGCAGCCTGAATCGCCTTAACAGAGTGAACAGTTGCATAGTCAAACTCAACCCCTTGTCCGATACGGATTGGACCTGAACCTAGGACTAGGACGGATTCCTTATCAGACTTGATAGACTCATTTTCCCATCCATAGGTTGAATAGAAATATGGTGTTTCAGAGTCAAACTCCGCCGCACAGGTATCGACCATCTTGTAGACTGGGACAATCTTGTTTTCCAAGCGAAGTTGGCGAACTTGCTCAGCTGTCGTTTCCCAAAGCTCCGCAATCTTGCGGTCTGAAAATCCATTGAGTTTAGCTGTTTTCAAGACTTCTAGATCTTGTGGATGGGCACCTAATTCTTGCTCAATTTCAAAGATGTGCAAGAGTTTATCAAGATAAAAGATATCAATTTTCGTAAGCTCAGCGATTTCTTCTGGTGTGTAACCACGGCGAATAGCTTCTGATACGTAGAAGAGACGGTCATCTTGGGCCTTGACAACCTTTTCAATCAAGGCATCATCAGAAACGGTTGCCAATTCAGGCATTTCATTGTGGTGAACCCCAATTTCAAGTGAACGACAGGCTTTAAGAAGAGACTCCTCAATGTTCCGACCGATGGCCATAACTTCTCCAGTTGCCTTCATCTGGGTACCGAGACGACGTTCCCCTTTTTCAAACTTGTCAAATGGGAAACGTGGAATCTTAGCAACGACGTAGTCAAGAGCTGGTTCAAACATAGCATAAGTTGAACCTGTAACTGGGTTGATGACCTCATCCAGAGTCAAACCAACGGCAATCTTGGCAGCCAATTTGGCAATCGGATAACCCGTCGCCTTAGAAGCAAGGGCAGAAGAACGCGATACACGAGGGTTTACTTCGATAACATAGTACTTAAAGCTATGGGGATCAAGGGCTAGCTGAACGTTACATCCACCTTCAATCTTGAGAGCGCGGATAATGCTCAAGCTGGCATCACGAAGCATTTGGTTTTCATAGTCTGACATGGTTTGCGCAGGGGCAAATACAATAGAGTCCCCTGTGTGAATTCCAACTGGGTCAAAGTTTTCCATGTTACAAACAACGAGGGCATTGTCAGCCGAGTCACGCATAACTTCGTACTCGATTTCCTTGAAACCTGCAATGGAACGCTCAATCAAACATTGGGTAACAGGTGACAGTTTCAAACCATTTTCAGCGATTTCACGCAATTCTTCCTCATTGGCACACATACCACCACCAGTACCACCTAGGGTAAAGGCTGGACGGACGATGACAGGGTAGCCGATTGACGCCGCAAAGGCAACAGCTTCTTCCACTGTGTTGACAATTTCAGATTCAGGGATTGGCTGCTCAAGCTCTTCCATCAATTGTTTAAAGAGGTCACGGTCCTCCGCTTGGTCGATGGCCGATAATTTAGTACCGAGAAGTTCTACTCCCAATTCATCTAGGATACCATTTTTAGACAATTCCATGGCCATATTGAGCCCTGTTTGGCCTCCAAGAGTTGGAAGCAAGGCATCTGGACGTTCCTTACGGAGAATACGCGTCACAAACTCAAGTGTAATTGGTTCGATGTAAACCTTGTCAGCAATCTCCTTGTCCGTCATGATGGTGGCAGGGTTTGAGTTCACCAAGACAACCTCATAACCTTCCTCTTTCAAAGACAAGCAGGCCTGGGTCCCAGCGTAGTCAAACTCAGCAGCCTGACCAATAATAATCGGACCAGAACCAATCACCATAATTTTTTGAATATCTGTACGTTTAGGCATTTATAAGATATTAAGGGCGTCAAGCGGACAAAGCTAAAATAGGAGTTATGACGAAGAACTATCAGTTCTAGGAATAACTATCTTTTTAGCACCGTCCGTAGCCCGTATTCAGTTCAGCAAATACGGACCACCCTTCTCCTTTCTATTCGGCAACTCTCGGGTTGCCATTAAATAAATTCTCCGACGATTTTTTAGAGAAACGATATTTTTCGATAAAAAATCTAGTGCAGGGAGTTTTTAGTTCGCCTGATAGCGACTAAAAGAAACGACCTGCCTTTCTATTCGTCGCCTCACAGAGCGACATTAAATAAGATACAAAGGACGAATAGAAAGCGATTGAATTTTAGGAAATCAAGGAAGGATTGACAATCCAAGTTGGTTTCTCTAAATTCCGAGCTTTCCGTCCGTGTTCAGTTACATAAATTCTCCGACGAGCTTTTACTCGTTCTTAGTTTGCTTGTTTAAAAGCTTCCATCATCTCGATAAACTCGTCAAATAGGTAGCTTGCGTCGTGTGGACCAGGAGCTGCATCTGGGTGGAATTGAACAGAGAAACCTGGTTGGTATCTGTGACGCACACCTTCAACTGACTTGTCATTGATTTCTTCGTGAGTAATAATCAAATGCTCTGGCAAGTCCTCACGGCTGACTGCATAACCGTGGTTCTGGCTAGTAAAGTCTACACGGCCTGTAGCAATCTCACGTACTGCATGGTTAAATCCACGGTGTCCAAATTTCATCTTATAAGTCTTAGCCCCGTTTGCCATAGCAAAGAGTTGGTGCCCCATACAAATTCCGAAGATTGGGATTTTTCCTTGCACACCACGAATCATGTCCAGTGCTTCTGGAACATCTTCTGGGTTACCTGGACCATTTGATAACATAACTCCATCAGGATTGAGGTGGAGAATTTCTTCTGCCGTTGTTGAATACGGAACAACCGTAACGTTACAGTTGCGCTTAGAAAGTTCACGTAGAATTGAGTGCTTGAGCCCAAAGTCTACTAAGACCACGCTCAAACCAACTCCTGGAGCTGGATAGGAAGTTTTAGTAGAAACTTGTTTGATATTGTCTGTCGGCAAGACTGTTGCTTGGAGCTGGTCCGTCACATGGTCCATACTGTCCCCAACGTGAGTCAAGGTTGCACGCATGGTACCATGCTTACGGATAATCTTGGTAAGTGCACGCGTATCAATCCCTGAAATACCTGGAATTTTCTTAGCTTTCAAAAATTCATCCAAGGTCATTTGGTTGCGCCAGTTGCTAGCTCGACGCGCTTCTTCGAAAACGACAACTCCCTTACAAGTTGGAATGATGGATTCGTAATCATCACGATTAATGCCATAATTTCCTACCAAAGGATAGGTAAAGGTCAAGATTTGCCCATTATAAGACTGGTCAGTAATGGATTCTTGATAGCCTGTCATCCCTGTATTAAAGACGATTTCGCCTGTTACATCTATATCTGCTCCGAAGGCCTTGCCTTCAAAAACTGTACCATCTTCTAATACTAGAAGTCTTTTTGTCATATTTTCACCTCTCGTGGACGCTCACTGGCGTCTTTTAACGTCTTGTGTTTTAGTTGGCGTTTCTACTCGCCAGTACGGATTCTAAGATTGCCATTCGAACAAAGACACCGTTGGTCATTTGTTGGACAATGCGTGATTTTGATGCTTCAACCAAGTGGTCAGCAATTTCCACATCTCGATTAACTGGAGCAGGATGCATTATGATTGCTGTTTCTTTTAAGCGATTATAGCGTTCTTGGTTCAAACCGTGTTGAGCATGGTAATCTTCTTTTGAAAAAACGGCTCCACTATCATGGCGTTCATGTTGAACTCGGAGTAACATCAGAACATCCACCTGATCAACAATCTCATCAATAGTTACAAACTGTCCATAGTCCGCAAATTCTTGACTTCTCCATTCCTCAGGTCCTGCAAAGTATAGTTCAGCTCCCAAGCGTTTCAAAATCTGCATATTGGACTTGGCAACACGTGAGTGGTCCAAGTCGCCTGCAATAGCAACCTTGAGACCCTCAAAGTGCCCAAATTCCTCATAAATGGTCATCAAATCAAGCAAGCTCTGGCTAGGATGTTGACCTGAGCCATCACCACCATTGATAATGGAAGTCGTAATCGACGGACTCGCAATCAACTCTCTGTAATAGTCAACCTCTGGGTGGCGAATCACACAGACATCCACTCCTAGAGCAGATAGGGTCAAGATGGTATCATACAGTGTCTCACCCTTATTGACCGAACTAGTCTTCACATCAAAGTCAAGTCGTTCCAGCCCCAGCTTAATCTCTGCCACTTCAAAGGACTTATGTGTCCGTGTAGAATCTTCAAAGAAGAGATTCGATACGATAGGTTTGTTCTCGTAGGGAAGTTGGGCTCCGTTTTTAAACTCGATCCCTCGTTTGATCAATTTCATCACTTGATCAACTGTAAGGTCTTCCATGGAAACCACATGGTTCAATGCTTGTTGATTTTCTGACATGGCTACTCCTTCAGCTTTCTAAGCTTCTTCAGTAATCAGAACTCTGTCTTGGCCATCAAGTTCTGTCATCTCTACGATGATTTCTTCAGAACGACTGGTTGGGATATTTTTCCCAACGTAATCTGGACGGATAGGCAATTCTCTATGTCCACGATCAACTAGCACCGCAAGACTCACGCGCGCAGGACGACCATGGCCGACAATGTTATCAATAGCAGCACGGATGGTACGGCCTGTATAGAGTACATCATCCACCAAGATAACTTCACGGTCTGTCACATCAACAGAAATCAAAGAAGTATCTTCTCCGCTTTTAACATCATCACGGAAAGGTTTGGTGTCCAATTCCACAACAGGAACAGTGATGTTTTCCAACTGCTCCAAGCGTTCTTTGATACGATGAGCGATGAAAACACCACGCGTTTTTATCCCAGCTAGGATAATTTTATTCAAATCTTTATTGCGCTCAATAATCTCATAAGTAATTCGCGTAATCGCTCGTTTGACAGTCAATTCGTCTACAACTTCTTTTGTCTTCATGACAAACCTCCAAAAAGAAAAGTCTCCTTCTACAAGGAGACTTGAAATGTATAGCTAAGCGAGCCCTACTGTATACAGTATAGACTTCACCCTTCTACTTTATCGCGCTCCTTGCCTGCCTCACGGGACAGGTTTAAAGGACTATTTAGTTATCATTTACTATAGCACAAAGCACCCTTAAAATCAAGCAAAAACTTTTTCAGAGTCCCCTTAAACATTACTAAAATCATACAGTTGGGGATAGTGGTCACATTCTGGATTTTTGGGATGGCAGATAGCTCGTCCAAAGTAAATCATAGCCTGGTGGGCTGCTAACCACTCTTCTGGTGGCAAGACATCCATAACACGTTTCTCTACTTCAAGTGGCGTAGCCGATTTTTTTACGATATCGTGATGCTTACAGATACGCTCCACATGAGTATCCACTGCAAAAGCAGGAATCCCAAACCCCACACTCATGACGACATTTGCTGTTTTACGACCAACACCCGCTAGACTTTCTAATTCCTCTCGTGTCTGAGGCACTTGACCATCAAAATCGTCTAGTAACTGTTGGGCACATTTTTTAAGGAATTTGGCCTTATTTCGATACAGTCCCAGGCGAGAAATGTGTGAAGCAATTTCACTCTCTGTCGCGACAGACATGGCTTGTGGCGTTGGAAAAGCAGCAAAGAGACCTGGCGTGGCCTTATTTACCGCTGCATCTGTCGTCTGAGCTGACAACATCACCGCAACCAAGAGTTCAAAATGATTGCGAAAATCTAGACTTGGTTTGGCATCTGGAAAAAGGGCAATAATTTCCTCTATGACATGACGGGCACGTTTCTTGGATAAAACCATCTACTCGTCTCCATCAAACAGTCCTTGCAAGCCAGCAAATGGACTGTTTTCTTCTTTCTTGACTGCTTGTTGGGCTTGGTATTCTTCCTCAGTCATGATTTGCCAGTCATTTCCTGACACAAAACCTTGGCCCGCCTCTTCTTCTGCCGTCAAGACTTTGATTGGGATATTGAGCAAGATATTATCTGCTACGCTCTCTGCAAGGTTGATTTCCCCATTTTCGATAGGCAAGACCAAATCATCATCTAGAACTTCCTGGTCCAGTTGGTTGGTCGCTCCTTCCATGAAAACTTCTGTCACTGGATAAGACTCAGCTAACTCAACCGGCTCCATACTGCGGCTGGAAGCAAGGACAATGGTATATGACAACTGATAGTCTAAGAAATACAGACGGTCTTCGTACTGTACCTTCCCCACTGCAAGGATATCTTTGACATCTAAAATCTCTTGGTTCCGTTTACGCAAGTCTGCTGCCAGGTCTAAAGCTTGTTCAAAATGCAGGCCTTCAGGTTGCTTACGAATTTCTTGAATATTTAACTTCATATTTCCTCCATAAAGATGTACTCACTTGATTATACCATGAAAAGGCTATAAGTCAGCTTTCCAAACTTTGATATTAAAATCTCATTTTTTAACATATTTACTATGACAAACTTTCCTATTAGTGCTATACTATAGGCAAGAATACACTAGAGCAAGGAGGATGCTCATATGGAAGATAAAGCACTCATCACTGAAGCTTACCAACTCCTTTCCGAGTTAGATAAAAGCTACCAAAGTTGCAAACAAGGAACAGCCGATGATCTTCGACTGCAAGAGCTGCTGAACACCACTCTTACGGAACTAAAAAAAGCAGAAAAGCTGGACAACAGTATCTTAATCGACCTTGAGAAATTTTACCAACGCACCAGTCTTCTGATTGGACTAGGGAGCCTAAAACTGAATGATCAAGCACGCACCGCTTGGCGCAACTATGACAAGTTCCACTACGAACATGTCAAACACGTACTGACTCTCTATGGGCCTGTTTTTGGTTTCTGATACTCTTCAAAAATCTCTTCAAACCACGTTAACTTCGCCTTGCCGTTGGTATGGGTTACTGACTTCGTCAGCTCTATCTGCAACCTGAAAGCTGTGCTTTAAGCAGTCTTCGGGTCGCTTCCTAGTTTGCCCTTTGATTTTCATTGAGTATAAAAACTAGAATTTCCTGTTTTCTATTGACAAAATTTCCTGAAAGGTATAGGATAGAGGTACTAATACTCGGAGGTAAGGGAGACATGAACAACTAATCTATCAAATAAAGAACCTTTATTTAGTAGATCTTGTTTTTGTCTCTTTTTGTGTGCTCTTTTAATACTAGATTTTCTAGTATCTTGTCCTCATTGAAAATCAAAAAACTGGAAAGCTAATCATCTGCCCCTCTTGGGTTAGGCAGCTCCAAGCTAGTTTGACGACCTTTTCAACGAGGATAATAGAGTTTTGACAGTGACTTTGGGCTCTACTAGATAAAGTAGAGCTTTTTGTTATGCACTATGGACATTCTAGAAAGGGCAACAATATGATAAAAATCAATCATCTGACCATCACACAAAACAAAGATCTACGAGATCTTGTATCTGACCTAACCATGACTATCCAAGACGGAGAAAAGGTTGCTATTATTGGTGAAGAGGGAAATGGCAAATCGACTTTACTACGAGCTTTAATGGGGGAAGCTTTGCCTGATTTTACTATCAAGGGCGACATTCAGTCTGACCTTCAATCACTGGCCTACATTCCTCAAAAACTAGCTGAGGACCTGAAAAAGAAAACTCTACATGACTACTTCTTTTTGGATTCTGCTGATTTAGACTACAGTATTCTTTATCGTTTGGCGGAGGAATTGCACTTTGATAGCGACCGTTTTGCTAGCGACCAAGAAATTGGCAGTCTATCAGGGGGCGAAGCTTTGAAAATTCAGCTCATCCATGAGTTGGCAAAACCCTTTGAGATTCTATTTTTAGATGAACCTTCAAATGACCTAGACCTTGAGACGGTTGATTGGCTAAAAGGTCAAATTCGAAAGATTAGGCAAACTGTTATTTTCATTTCCCATGATGAAGACTTTCTTTCTCAAACTGCGGATACTATTATCCATTTACGCCTTGTTAAACACCGGAAAGAAGCCGAAACCCTAGTGGAGCATTTAGACTACGATCGCTATAGTGACCAGAGGAAGGCTAGTTTTGCCAGACAAAGCCAGCAAGCTGCTAACGACCAAAGAGCCTATGACAAAACCATGGAAAAACATCGTCGCGTTAAGCAGAATGTAGAAAATGCTTTGCGAAATACTAAAAATGATGTTGCCGGGCGCCTATTGGCTAAAAAGATGAAAAATGTACTCTCTCAAGAAAAACGCTTTGAAAAGGAAGCCCAGTCCATGACCCAAAAGCCACTTGACGAGGAACAAATCCAACTTTTCTTTTCAGACGTCCAACCATTACCGGCTTCTAAAGTATTAATCCAACTGGAAAAAGAAAATTTGTCCATTGGAGAGCGCGTTTTAGCTCAGGGGTTACAACTAACTGTCCGTGGCCAAGATAAAATCGGTATCATTGGGCCAAATGGTGTTGGGAAATCAACTCTGTTAGCCAAGTTTCAACAACTGCTCAGCGCCAAAAGAGAGATTTCGCTTGCTTTTATGCCACAAGATTACCATAAAAAACTGCAATTGGATTTATCTCCAATAGCCTACCTCAGTCAAACTGGACGAAAAGAGGAACTGCAGAAAATCCAATCTCACCTAGCTAGTCTCAATTTCAGCTATCCAGAGATGCACCACCAAATCCGCTCCTTATCTGGTGGTCAACAGGGTAAACTTCTACTTTTGGATTTAGTGTTGCGCAAACCAAACTTTCTCCTTCTAGATGAGCCCACACGAAACTTTTCTCCCACTTCTCAACCCGAAATCAGAAAACTCTTTGCCTCCTATCCAGGCGGTCTGATTACTGTTTCGCATGACAGACGCTTCTTAAAAGAGGTCTGTACGAGTATCTATCGTTTGACAGAAAATGGTTTGGAAGTTGTTGATTTACAAGATTTATAAATGTTGAATATAGCAAAAATCCAGAGACGACCTCTGGATTCTTTGGGCTGTTTGAGCTAACTCAAACAGCTTGAAAGATACTCACTTAATCAGAAGAACAACTTTGTTGCACTTGACTTGACAATTAAGGAAAAAATTGTTTTTCCATCTCTGCCACTTAACTACAAATTAAATAATTTATAACTAGTATTCTTTTTTCTCCATAATCATAACGGACAATTTTACTGCAAGCCCTATGATTAATATGCTTACAACTAAAATTCCTAAGCAAATCATTGATATAGAATTCTTACTAAAAATCTCCATTAGTTCTGCAAGAAAATTTGACTTTTCTTTTAACAGTGTTGATAAAGCAAATATTAAGAAATAAGTGATTACCATAATGAGTCTACCCTTTTCAGCACCATATTTAAGAATAAATGGTAATTGAATGGCAGACATAAGTATACTAGCAGCTAATGTAATTAAAGCAATAAACACTATATTATCCAATGACATTTGATTTTTTGTCATCAACAGTACAAAAATGCAGATTGAACCAACCAAACCAAAGGCAAATGCAAAGAAAAACTTGCTCAACACATAACTGCTCTTTTTTATTGGCATCGAAAATGCAAACTGTTCGAAATTTGATTTTGTATCATAGCCAAAGGCGATTGCAGTAAGTATGAGCGGAATCATTACACATATTAACGGAACCATAAACAATTCATTTTCATAAATTCCATATACAGCCAGTGCAATACTGATAGTAACCGTTAATAATAATGTCTTTTTTAAAGTTGCTATATCTTTCAAAATTAATGATGTCATTATTGTCTCACTCCTTTCACAAAGTAAATCATAATATCCTCAATTGACGGTTTTTGTAACTTGATACCATCAGGTACAAGACTCTTTTTAACAAGTAACTCTTGCCCAAAAGAATGTATTCTTCTTCCTACAATGGCTTCTTCATCAATGTTATTTACTTCTTCATTGGATAAAGTACATATACCGTAGTTTTCTTTTAACTCATCTTTTGTTTCCATAAATAAGATTTTTCCATTGTGGATAAAAGCAATGTAATCTGCCACTTTTTCTAAGTCAGATAAAATATGGGAAGAAATAAGAATTGTATGATTTTCATCTTGCATAAAATCTAATAACAAATCCAAGATTTCCTCTCTTACAATTGGGTCAAGCCCACTTGTTGCTTCATCTAAAATCAAAAGTTCAGCATTGTGAGATAAAGCAACAGCCATTGAAAGTTTCATTTTCATACCACGAGAATAGTTTTTAATCATCTTTTTATGTGGTAAATTGAATTTTTCAACGAATCCATAAAACTGCTTTTTATCCCATTTTGAATAAACTCTATGACAAAACTTTTCAACATCGATTAATGTCATTTCTTCCGGCACTAACAAATCATCAAATACCACTCCAAGTTTATCTTTCAGTTCAACACTATTAGGATTTTCCTCATCTAAAAGTCTTATATCGCCAGAGTCTTTTCTTAAAAGCCCAAGTAACAATTTTATAGTTGTACTTTTACCAGCTCCATTCTGTCCGATATATCCAACTATTGTTCCTTTCGGAATAGTAAGATTTACCGGTCCTAGTTTAAAACTGTCAAATGTTTTTACTAAATCTTTAATTTCAATAGCATATTTACTCATATTCACCCTCCACATAACTCTTTAACATTTTTATCAATTCATCACTGGATACATCTGCAATTTCTGAAAGTTCAACTACTTCTTGAAGCTTCGATTCAATTTTCTTTAAGTATTCTTCTCGAATTAGTTCTTTATTTTGTGCTGCAACAAAATTACCTTTTCCTTGTACCGAATTTATAAACCCGTCTAACTCTAATTCATCAAAAGCTCTTTTTGCAGTTAACATACTTACTCTTATTTCTTTCGCTAAGAATCTTATCGAAGGTAGTTGTTCTCCCACTTTCAAATCTCCAGAAATGATTTGTGCTTTAATTTGATTTTTTATTTGCAGATATATTGGTTCATCACTGGAATTATTTATCTGTATATTCATCATCAACCCCCTACTGTTATTTGTGTTTTAACTGTTATTATTATAGCATAACAGTTAAAACATTGCAATATCTAAAAAGAAGCAGACAAAAATTTTTTTCCCGCTTCTTCTCATTACTATCTAAATTCTTTCAGCAACTCTCTTAGCTTTTCCAATATCTTATTTCTTCTCTTTATGAGAGCTGGATGAGATATTTTTTTCATTTCAGCCACCAAACGAATAGTTTCATCATTGAAATAAAGTCTATCAATGATTTCTCTTTCTTCATCATTTAATTTTGATAGTGCATCTCGCACTGCCTCAATCATCCTCTGTGTCTGAACGTTTTTATCTACATCAAAACCCTCATCAACTATACTATCCTCAAAATGTCCATCATTTTCAAAAGACGAGAAAAAAGCAGGTGATTTCTTCTATCCACCTGCTTCAAATATTTTTCGGCTCTATAATATTTGTAGTGGGTAAATCCCCTATGGATATTATGGAGCTTATTTTAGCTTTTCTTCAACCCACTACAGTTGACAAAGAGCCATTTTTTCTACATGTGTTTCAAGCGTTCGATTCGTTCTGAGATAGGTGGGTGGGTATAAAAGAGTTTTTGTAGTCCCCCACCTTTCTTAGGATCATTGATGTACAGAGCACTGCTGGCATCATCGACATGGTGATGCATCGGCTCGCTATTGTCCAACTTACGCAAGGCATTGATCATCCCTTGAGGATTGCGGGTCAGCTCCACACTAGATGCATCCGCCAGAAATTCCCTCTGACGGGAAATGGCTAATTGCACCAAGGTTGCAGCGAGAGGTGCTAGAACAATGGCTAAGAGAGAGATAACAAGCATGATAATCTCCAAACCATTTCCATCACGATCATTATCACTCCGTCTGCGGCCTGCACCACCCCACCACATCATCCGTCCTGCCATACTAGATAGCAGGGTAATAGCACTAGCAAGGGCAACAGCAATGGTCGAAATACGGATATCATAGTTCCGGATATGACTGACTTCATGCCCCATTACTGCTTCTAGCTCCTCACGGTTCATGATGGCTAGGAGACCCGAAGTGGCTGCGACAGCTGCATTCTGCGGATTCGAACCTGTTGCAAAGGCATTTAAAGATGAATCCTCAATGATGAAAACACGAGGCATGGGAATCTGAGCGACCATGGCCATATCTTCTACTACATGGTAGAGGTTTGGAGCTGTTTGCTCATCAACCTCACGCGCCCCATTCATAGACATGACAATCTCTGTCGATTGAAAGATCATGGTCAGAGCGTAGATAAGACCAATAATCAAGGCAATAATCATGCCACCAAGACCTGAGCGCATGAAGAGATAGCCAACCGCATAACCAACCAAGGCCAAGAGTAGGAAGAAAACCAGCAACAAAATCCAGGTTTTTCGTTTATTGCTCGCAATTTGATCAAACAACATCTTAGTCACCTAATCCGCTAAAGTCAACTTTAGGAACTGCCTTTTCCTCTTCAGGTGTTTGAAGGAAGTCTGCAGCTTTAAATCCAAATAGTCCTGCGATGATGTTGCTTGGGAAACTTTCAAGTTTTACATTGTAGTTGCTGACAACACTGTTGTAGAGTTGGCGTGAGTAAGAAATTTTATTTTCAGTATTGGTCAACTCTTCTTGTAATTTGATAAAGTTAGCACTAGCTTTCAAGTCTGGGTAATTCTCTGCTACTGCAAAGATACCAGAAATCTGGCGGGTAAGGGCATCACTGGCCTTCATAGCTTCAGCTGGTGAAGTTGCTGCGGCTACTTGTCTTCGAAGTTCTGTCACTTTTTCCAAGGTAGAACCTTCATATTTCGCATAGCCTTTGACTGTTTCAATCAAGTTTGGGAGGAGATCATTACGACGCTTCAACTGAACATCTATCTGGCTCCAAGCCTCCTTGGTCTGCATACGATTTTTAACCAAACCGTTATAGCTAACAATCACAAAAATAACAATCAGAGCCAAAACTCCAAGAATAATCCAAGTCATAATCTTATTCCTTTCTGCTTTTAGATTACTACCAGTATATCAAAATTTTAACGAATATGGTAAAATAAGATGATACTAGAGAAGGAAACTACTATGAAACCAGAAACATTTTACAGCCTACTAGCTGAGCAAAATCTTCCACTTTCGGACCAGCAAAAGAACCAATTTGAACGGTATTTTGAACTCTTGGTCGAGTGGAATGAAAAAATTAACCTGACCGCTATTACAGATAAAGAAGAAGTTTATCTCAAACATTTTTATGATTCGATTGCACCCATTCTGCAAGGTTTGATTTCAAATGAAACTATCAAACTTCTTGATATCGGGGCTGGGGCAGGATTTCCCAGCCTTCCTATGAAAATCCTCTATCCTCAGTTAGATGTAACCATCATTGATTCGCTAAATAAGCGCATCAACTTCCTCCAACTATTGGCTCAGGAGCTGGATTTGGACGGTGTTCACTTCTACCATGGACGGGCAGAAGACTTTGCCCAAGACAAGAACTTCCGTGCCCAGTTTGATGTGGTGACGGCTCGTGCGGTTGCCCGTATGCAGGTTTTGTCTGAGCTGACCATTCCCTATCTTAAAGTCGGTGGCAAACTATTGGCACTCAAGGCCAGCAATGCTCCTGAGGAATTGCTAGAAGCCAAGAATGCCCTCAACCTCCTCTTCAGCAAGGTCGAAGACAATCTCAGCTACGCCCTACCAAATGGAGATCCGCGCTACATCACTGTCGTCGAAAAGAAAAAGGAAACACCTAACAAGTACCCAAGAAAGGCTGGCATGCCCAACAAACGCCCACTTTAAACAATGGTGCACCCTTGTTTAAAGTTCAGAAAACAATTTACAAAATCAGCCTCGCTTTATTATTTCTAGGATCGGGAAAAATTCGTTTACAAAATCAACCTCGCTTTTTTGTTTCTGGGCTCGGGAAAAAATGATTTACAAAATCAAACCTCGCTTTCGCATTTCTAGGCTCGGGAAAAATTCGTTTACAAAACGAATTTTTTCTGCTATACTATCCTAAGCAAAGGTTTTTAATGTCATCCTGTGAGGTGACGAAGGCGCAGATTTATATAAATTTTTAAAAGATAGCTATTTTTTAAAAAGTCTTACTCTGAGGGCCTATTGCTGCAAAATAATGGGCTCTTTTTTGGTGCCCAAAAGTGAGGTTTTTATGAAACAGGAATCAACTGTTGACTTGTTACTAGACGTTGATCAACGTCCTTCTGCTGGTAAAGGTATTCTTCTCAGCTTCCAGCACGTATTTGCCATGTTTGGTGCAACCATTCTCGTTCCCTTAATTTTGGGAATGCCCGTGTCGGTTGCTCTCTTTGCTTCCGGTATTGGAACACTTATCTACATGATTTCTACTGGTTTTAAGGTTCCAGTTTACCTAGGTTCTTCATTCGCCTTTATCACGGCTATGTCTCTAGCCATGAAAGAAATGGGGGGCGATGTATCTGCTGCTCAAACTGGGGTCATCTTGACTGGTTTGGTCTATGTCCTTGTAGCAGCAAGTGTTCGTTTTGCAGGTACGAAATGGATTGATAAACTCTTGCCACCAATCATTATCGGACCTATGATTATCGTTATCGGTCTTGGTCTTGCTGGTTCTGCTGTAACGAATGCTGGACTTGTGGCAGACGGAAACTGGAAAAACGCCCTTGTAGCCGTTGTTACGTTCTTGATTGCAGCCTTTATCAATACAAAAGGAAAAGGGTTCCTCCGTATCATTCCTTTCCTCTTTGCCATCATCGGTGGGTATATCTTCGCTATGATGCTTGGTTTGGTTGACTTTACCCCAGTCCTTCAAGCCAACTGGTTTGAAATTCCTGGTTTCTACTTGCCATTTAGCACTGGTGGTGCCTTTAAAGAGTACAACTTGTACTTCGGTCCTGAAACAATTGCTATCTTGCCAATTGCAATCGTAACAATTTCAGAACACATTGGAGACCACACAGTTTTGAGTCAAATCTGTGGCCGTCAATTCCTAAAAGAACCAGGACTTCACCGTACGCTTCTCGGTGACGGTATCGCGACATCTGTATCCGCCTTCCTCGGTGGACCAGCTAACACGACTTACGGAGAAAATACAGGAGTTATCGGGATGACTCGCATCGCTTCTGTCTCTGTTATCCGTAACGCGGCCTTCATCGCCATTGCTCTTAGCTTCCTTGGTAAATTTACTGCCTTGATTTCAACCATTCCAAATGCTGTGCTTGGTGGCATGTCCATCCTTCTCTACGGGGTTATCGCCAGCAATGGTTTGAAAGTTTTGATTAAGGAACGCGTTGACTTCAGCCAAATGCGTAACCTCATCATCGCAAGTGCCATGTTGGTACTTGGACTTGGTGGGGCTATCCTCAAACTTGGCCCAGTTACACTTTCAGGTACTGCTCTATCAGCCATGACAGGAATCATCTTGAACTTGATTTTGCCACACGAAAATAAAGACTAATCATCTATACACAAAAAATCCACTCGATTGAGTGGATTTTTTAATTACTTACTCTTTATTTCCAACAGTAAATCTTTCAATGAAATAATGGTCACGGCTAGTAAAATCATAGCCATACCTATAAAATCAATCGCATAAAACTGTTCCTTCATAATCAGAAAGGCAAAGAAAACGGCAGAAATTGGCTCTATGGAAGCCAATAAACTAGACTTAACAGGGCCTATCAGACTAGCTCCCTTTAGGAAAGCTGTATATGCAAAGACCGTTCCGATGATGATAATCCCAGCAAATGCAAAGAGAAAATCTAAGCTGGTTGGTATGCTGGCCTGTAAGACTCCTGTGAAGGGAATAGCCACTACACCAGAAATAACCATCCCGACACCAATCACCAAAATACTGCCCCACTTCTTAATCAAAACGATGGGAAGGATAATATAGAGGGCATAGGTCAAGGCTGAAAAGAGGCCCCAGAACAGACCTAGGGGTGTGACAGACAACTGGTCGACTTTCCCATGCGTCGCGATCAGAAAAGTTCCTCCTATAGCCAATCCAATCGAAATAATCTCAGCCAGTGTCGGAGCTACCTTATCCTTCATACAGGTATAAACCAAGATCCCAACGGGGCATACATACTGGAGAACTGTCGCCGTTCCAGCATTGGTTTCCTGAATGGCAGAAAGATAGGCAAACTGGTTTAAGAAAAGTCCAAAAACTGCAAATAGCAACAGAGATAGCAGACTTTTTTTGTCTTTTAAAAAAGAAAGGAATTTATCCTTTGAAGTCGTATAGGATAAGAACACCAGTGCCAAGCCTGCAATGATAAGTCGCAAATTGGTCAAGACTAAAGCAGAAATCCCGTGTGCCATCAGGTATTGGCCACTGGTTCCAGACAAGCCCCAAGCAATCCCTGCCACTACTGTATACAGAGTTCCTTTTACGGTTTTCGACATGCTTCCCCCTACTCCTCTTGACGAATCATTTCCATCACTTGGTTTCGGTCAACTATCCACTGGGTACGCTCATCCTTCTCATACGTTCGATTGGATAAAAAGATAGTAGCTTCTTGTTTCTCTCGATTCCACATGATAAAGGTACCAGTATAGCCCGTATGGTCGAGCCAGGCTCCTTCCAAATTCCAGGCTAGGGACCGCTCCTTATCATCTAAGGGAGAAAAATTTCGGCTCAATTCTGCAGCAAAATCATCTTTCAAGTAATGTTCCAGAAAGATCTGCAGATCCTTAACAGTCGAAAACAAACCAGCACTTCCTGCGTGTTTCCCTAATAGACGGGCTTTGGGATCATGAATATTTCCGGCCTCCACTCCTTTCACTGTTGGGACAGCTTGCTCAACGGGACCGAACTTGGTCTCCTTCATCCCCCATGCTTCCAAAACTTGTTCTTCTATAATCTGATCCAAGTCTTGATTAAAGATTTTTTCCAAAAGAAAGCCCAAAAGTAAAAAGTGAACGTCCGAGTATAGGAAGGCTGGCTGACTTCGTCTATTGAGGTGAAACATGGCTTCTTTTAATTCAGGGGCAGTCAAGAGGTCCCGATTTGGAATAAAGGGGTCTAAATCTGTAGCATGGGTCAAAAGTTGCCGTATAGTGATATCAGGATAATCACACTCCGGTAAAAAATCCGTCACCGGTCGATCAATATCTAATTTGCCCTGCTGCCACAAGAAGGTAAAAACCGTCCCCACTCCCACTACCTTACTCACACTGGCTAGATCATAAACCAAACCACTTTCTGTCTTCAAGTCTCTTTCTGGATCACTCAATCCTAGATAAGACTCTTTCCATTCACCATCCTTATAATACGCAAAAGAGGCCCCGGGATAAATCCCTGCCTCGATTTGATTTTCTATTTTTCTTAGAATTTTTTCCCACTTCATGCTTCTTCAAACCACAATTCAATGTTATTGGTATCTTTACCAAGGAAGAATTTTTCAGACTTAGGGACAAAGTAGCCTGTCTTTTCAAATTTCTGACGAAGACTGGTTAAATCAAAATTCTTGACTAAAAATTTTAACATCGTCAGGTCCCAAGTGACATTGTTTTCAACAACCAAATCTGGTCCTTGCCCTTTCGTAAAGGTAATTACTGGCGCTACTCCTTCAGGATCAAGTAAGCTCTCTGTCTCCTCAGGCAAACGCAACTCCATAGAAACCTCAAATTGGCTCATGTATTTTATACCTGTATTTGAATAAAATTCAGGAACAGTTTCCAGTGGAACCAAATCTCTTATATCATCTTCTGCATGAACAAGGATCACATCCTCTTCAGGTGAAACAATCTCAAAAGCATACCCTCGGTTTCCTTTAAATAGGCGAGGAAGAGACTTCATCTGAGAAAGAAGGCCCTCAATTTCAGAAGGATTTTCAACCTTTATCAAGAGTCTAGCTAGCTTCTTAAGCCCTTCAACTCTGCGTGTTCGCATGCTTGGAGACTCTTCTAAAATCAATCTCTCCGTAGCTGTCTGGTCGCCTAAGGAAAGAAAGGCAGACTCTTCCAGCAAAGGTTTCATCCCCAGAGTTTCAATGTAAAATTTTTCATTTAATTTTCGGTTATTAACTTTCACAGTCGGAATGATCCGAACTATCTCATTCACACTCATATATTCCTCCAACTCTTTTATTTTAAAGGATTTTCGAATATTTTACAAGCCATATCTATTTTATTTAGAAATTTTACAAGAAAAAAACTGGGATTCCCCAGTTTCATTTCTTATAGGTAAAGTAGTTTAAATAGTGCTACTGCCGCAATAGCCGCTGCAATTGGAGCTACAACTGGAACCCATGCATACCACCATTTTGAATCACCCTTGTGTTGACCAAGAACTGATTTTGGAAGGAGTTCGTGAAGAAGACGTGGTCCGAAGTCACGAGCTGGGTTCAAACCAGGTCCAGTAGGTCCACCAAGTGAAGTTACCAAGGCCATCACTAGGAAACCAAGTGCCAAGTGCGCAACTGAGATCCCAGCAGCTGTATGTGGAGCTACTTGAGCTTTTACTGCCAATTCACTTAAATCAACAGTTTGTCCAGCTTGAGTAGCCATTTGTTTCATGTATTGAAGAACCTCAGCACCAAAGAAGTTTTTAGTCAAACCAAGTGCTGCAAAGAAAAGAACAAATGAACCTACAAACTCATTGAGGAAACCGTTAACAGTAGCTGCAAAACGTGATTCTTTTGTACCATGGTCGATGCTTGAAATTGTTGAGAAGGTACCCAAGATATTGTTAGGGTTTTCTGTCTTCAAGTAGTAAGGACGGTGAGTCGCTACAACCAAAGCTTGACCAAAGATTGCTCCCAAAACTTGTGCTAGGATGTAATATGGTACTTGCTCCCAAGAGAAAAGTCCACTAACAGCAAGTCCAAGAGTGAAAGCTGGGTTGATGTGGTTACCAGATACATTACCAAACATCAAGGCTGGGATCATAACCCCCATACCATAACCAACCGCGATAACGAGCCAGCCACTTTGGTGACCTTTCGTACCTTTAAGTTCAACGTTAGCAACTGCACCATTACCAAGAATGATCAAAATAGCAGTTCCCAAGAATTCTGTGGCATATTTAATAGCCCATGTAAAATCCATTTGATAGATTCTCCTTAAATTTTTTTAGACAATCCTTATTCTATCAATTTTTAGGCCTTTTAGCAATATCTTTTCTAAAAGAATCTATGGAAAACGCTTTATTTAACTTATCTTTAAGAAAAGGACAAAAGGAGTCAAACTCCTTTCATCCTTTTCGTTACTCTTGACGTTGACCAAAATCTGCAATCATCTGCTCCATCTCTTGGCGACTCGGAGTGGTCAACATATAAAGGTAGTCCCCTTGTAGCTCTGCAAAGGCTGCTGGCATGATTTTTTTGACCTTGAATTGCTGGCTGTACTTAGCAAGCAAGTCTTCTTCTGAATAGACATAATTTGCATTGGCACGACGTGAAGTAGCTAGACAGTATTGAGGTTCAAATTCTGATGCTGGGAACTCTTCTCCTGCGACAATAGCTGCATAACCTCGGTAGAGATCCAAGGAGTGGGTAAAGTTATAAACATCAATGGTAAAGCCACCTGCAGGACGGTTATTGTACTCAATGGCAATGTAGTCATCCCCGTCACGGAAAAACTCGATATGGAAAAAGCGCTCTTTCATACCAAATTCCTTGACAATGGCCTCGCCATACTTGCGCAGTTTGGGATCCATATCCTTGAGTACATAGTAGGAATTGTCCATCTTATAAATCATGAGATCAAGTGGTGTATGGGCGTAGTCGAAAGTCGTTGAAAAGACGATGTTGCCATCTTTGTCCACAAGCCCATCAAAGGTGCAGATTTCGCTAGAAGTGACAAATTTTTCAAAGAAATAAACGGTTGAATGGTCCCATTCAGCCTTAAAGTGATTTACATCGTCTTCTGTCTCAAGCTTAAAGGTTGCTGCCGCTCCCACTCCATTATCAGGTTTGGCAATCATTGGTAGACCGATTTCGTTCACTGCTTTATCCACATCTGCTTCCGTATGGATAACAGCACCAGGTACCACAGGGACGCCTGCTTTTTTGAAAAATTTCTTCATCTCAGACTTAAACTTGGTCTTTTTGAGATCCTCTGGTTTGGCACCAAAGACATTGAATTGCTCTCTGAGTGTTGCGTCCAGCTCAAGCCAGTATTCATTGTGGGACTCAATGCGGTCGATTGGGCCATGCTTGTAGAAAAGAAAAGCTACTGCACGTTTTACTTCGTCTATGTTCTCAAGATTGTCCACACGGAAATACTCGGTTAGGCTATTGCGCAAAGGTTCATCAAGTTGTTCGTAGGGCTCCTGACCAATTCCCAAAACGGTGATGCCTTTATTGGCTAGCTCGATGGTAAACTGTTGGAAGTTTTGCGGATAGTAGGGAGAAATAACAAGGTAATTCATAGGCAACTCCTTTTATAGATACAGGTGTCCAAGAAAATAGGGCATTTGTTTACGCCACCATTCCCAGTCGTGGGCGACATCGTGTCCCCATTCAGCAAACCAGGCTGGAATTTGTTTCTGGTCAAAGGCTTCTTTGAGCTTGTAGAAGGATGGCAGACCATCTTGTTCCCAGGCACCAAGGCCCGTACAAACGACGATTTCTGCCTGACGGTAACGATCGATAAACCATCCGTCGTTTTGATTCCAGATATAATCTACAGGTGAGTTTTGGTAAATTGCATCATCATTGTAGTAATCGCCAACGAAGAAACGTGCGTCGTAAACACCGCTGAGGGCAATCACCTTGGTAAAGACATCTGGATGCTGGAGAAAGAAATTGAGTGCATGATATGCCCCCATCGAGCAACCTGTCGTCATCATGCCATCAAACCAACCTGTCTTATGCTTGATAAAAGGAATGGCCTCCTCAATCACGTAACGTTCGTAAGCACGATGCATCTCCGCCTGGTCATGACCATTTTTCCAAGTGGCCAACCAGCTCTCACTGTCCACACTGGAGAGAGTAAAGAACTGGACGCGCCCTTCTTCGATAAAGGAAGCACAGGCATCAATCATGCCAAAATCATAGTATTCGTTGTGACTGCCACCAGATGAAGCAAAAACAACAACTGGAATCCCAGCATGTCCATAACGGTTGAGATACATTTCACGGTTGAGATTGCCACTCCAGTGGCTGAGGTTTTCAATATGCATTGGCTTTCTCCTTTCCTAACTTACCATTTCTCCGCAAAAAATCGGAGACAGTCTGGTAAATTTTCCGACCAAGGTATTTCACTATGGATAGCACCAGACTGAACTTTCAAGACAAGATTATCCAAGTGTACTCCACCTGCAATCAAATCACGGTAATAACGAAGCGACGAGTCGATATAGGCTTGCTTGATATTGCCAGCCATCAAGGTCTTGTCCGTATCGTCTGCTTCTTCTGTTCCTACATAGATAAAAATGCGCTGTTCAGGCGACAGTTTTTTACGTTCGATGTAGCGGTTAAAGGCTTCTTGGTGAAGCCAGTTAGCAGATGAGAAGACACCTAGGCAACCAATTCGGTCTTGGTACTCTAGTCCGATAAACTGAGTAATATTGCCTCCTAGTGACGAACCAATCATAGCCGTATGCTGGCGATCAGCTTTGGTACGATAGGTTTCATCGATAAAAGGCTTGACCACCTCCATGACAAACTCGGCATACTCCACACCCTTACCGCCAAACTGCTGGCCTGGGATAGGAGATTCTTGAAACTTCCAAGCCGCATACTCATTCATCCGCCCCATGCCGTCATTATCGATGGCAACGACAATCATGCGACTGATATCAGGATTCCGCTTAATGGCTGGAATAATCTTCCAAGAGTGTCCGATATAAGACTCCTTGCTGTAAAAGACATTTTGCCCATCATGAAAGTAAACTACAGGATAAAAACGGTCTGTGTCCTTCTCGTAGTCCTTTGGCAGAAGCACACGCACACGACGCTCTTTTCCAGTATAAGGCACCTTGAGTTTGTGTTCTTTCATTTTTAAGTAAAAGTAGGAATGATTCATTGTCAGAAAACTCTCTATATTCAAAATTTTATCTCATTATACCATAAAAATAGAAAAAAAGTCAGTAAATGTCCATTTTAAGGATAAATAACTAACTTTTTCATTTATTTTTTTGAATTCTTCTGGATTTTATGATTAGAGGAGATTGTCAATTAACTCATCGACAGCATCTTTTTCAACCTGGGGAGTGATTTCAGTAATCATAATCCCAGCCACTGCTCGCTCAACCAAGCCTTCAACATCCATGCGTTTTTCATACTGCTCTGCATTCTCTATCTTAGGATTGGTCTTAGGACGGTCAGGCGCAAAAATAGTACAGCAGTCTTCAAAAGGCTGGATTGAAATTTCAAAGGTATCGATTTCCTGCGCGATGTCAATGATTTCCAACTTGTCCATCGTAACCACGGGACGAATAATGGGAGTGCTAGTCACAGCGTTGATAGTCTGCATGCTTTCCAAAGTTTGGCTAGCTACTTGGCCAAGACTTTCCCCATTGATGATAACTAAACCATTTCGTACCTCACGGATACGGTCGGTAATGCGCATCATAAAACGACGCGTCAAGGTCATGAGGTAGGCTTCTGGTGCCTTAGCCTTGATTTCTTCTTGAATCTCTGTGAAAGGCACCTCGATAAACTGAATATTGCCCCCAAACTTGGTCAATTTGCGGGTCAAATCTTGGGCTTTTTTAAGGGCACCAGGACTTGTGTATGGTGGGCTGGCAAAGTGAACGGCCTCAATATCTACCCCACGTTTAAGAGCTAGATAACCTGCCACAGGTGAATCAATCCCTCCTGACAACATGAGCATGCCTTTACCAGAACTTCCCACAGGTAATCCTCCTGCTCCACGAAAGGTTTCATAGGAAAGATAGGCAGCCTCTTCACGAATCTCAACCTGAAGATTAATATCTGGATTTTTCATCTGAGCTTGCACGTTTGGAATAGCCTCGAAAACAGCTCCACCAAGAGTTTGATTGAGTTCACGACTATCTAATTCAAAGTTGTGGTCGCTACGCTTGCTAGTGATTTTAAAGGTCATCCCTTCCTTGTAGATTTCCTTCATAATCTCTTGGACAGCAGACTTCAGAACGTCCACTGACTTTTCAATCTTATACACAGGAGAAAAGTTTTGAATCCCAAAAACTTGTTTGAGCGATTCTGCAACTGCTGTATAGTCAGCTCCATTGAGGTAAGCGTGGGCACGGTCGCGATCTGCCGTTACCTTAACTTGGGGATAGATAGACAAAACGTCTGAAATATTATTGCGAAGTTTATTGATGAAACGCATACGATTTTTGTGCTTGGTTGACAATTCTCCGTAACGAATCATAATTTCTGAATACTGCATAAATGCTCCTATCTTACTTTTCTAGTTTGATTGTAAATTAATTTTAGCTTGGTCAAAAACTGCTCGACTTGACTCATATCATTTTCCAAGTCTAGGCTTAGACGCACAGCTGACTGGGCCTTATCTTTGTCCACTCCCATGGCAATCAAGGTCCCCGCAGGTTTCCCTGCCTTGGACGAACAAGCAGAGGTTGTGGAAATGAAAATATCATAGTCTTCAAAGGCGTGAACGATGACTTCACCACGAACACCCTTAATCCCAAAAGTCAGGATATGAGGGGCAAAGTCTTCCTCATCTGAAAAGACAAAAATATCTGGATAATCCAGAAGGGCTTGACGAATGACTGCCTTCATCTGGCTTGTCTTAGCAGTAAATAAGTCTAGATTTTCCATAGCCAAACGGAGAGCTTTGGCTGTTGCAGCAATCCCTGCCACATTTTCAGTTGTCGAACGATAGTCTCCCTCTTGACCACCACCAGTTAAAAGAGGCATGATCCTCTTACCAGACTTGATATAGACAAATCCAACACCTCTGACACCATGAAATTTATGACTTGAGAAGGTCGCAAAATCCACTCGATCCGTCAAGTATTTTTCAGTCGGAATCTTAGCAAGTGCCTGAACCGCATCAACATGGAAGGAAATGGTCGGCTTATCTGCCAAGAGTTCTGAAATAGCCTCAATAGGCTGGATAGAGCCGATTTCATTGTTAACTGCCATGATGGAGACGAGAGTCGTATCAGGACGTATCAAATCTGCTAATGCTTCAACATCCACAAATCCTTTCTCATCAACTGGAGCAAAATCTATTTCAAAACCTTGACTATTCAGCCAAAGGGCTGATTCCTTAACTGCTGGATGTTCAATGGCTGATACAATGATGTGCTTGCCAAACTGGGCTTTTTCAAAGGCCACACCCTTGATGACCCAGTTATCTCCTTCTGTTCCACCTGAGGTAAAGAAGATTTCATCACTTTTCTTGCCAATCAAATCTGCAATTTGCTGCCGGGAAGCATCTAAAATTCGTGTTGCCTGATCTCCCAAACGATGGAGACTAGACGGATTTCCTACAATTTTTGAAGCGACCTGCATGTAAGTTTCAAGTGCTTCAGGATAAGGCTTGGTTGTCGCCGAATTATCAAAGTAGATCATGTTTTCTCACGCTTTCTAAAATCACTTCTTCTATTGTATCACGAAAAGAGACCTGCGACAAGAAAGGGAGGTTTCTCTTTTTTTAAGATTTTTTTAAAGAAATGAGGTATAATAAATCATAATTAAAGGAGAGTATCATGTCTAACTATCGTAGAACTTCAAAACCAAAAACAGAACACATCAAAAAGGGATTTACTGTCTTTCAAAAAACGATTGCTACTATCGGTAGTATTCTTGGTCTAATCACCGCTACTATTACCATCATGAACGCCATGGACAATAACAAAAACAACAAAAAAGAACCGACGACAACCCAAACAACTGTTGTCAAGGAAATTCAAAAGGAATCCCCTCAGGAAAATACTACACCTAACAGGGACAACACTTCTACTAAAGAAAATACCACGCAAGAAGAAACTTCTCAATCCAATAAAAAAGAGGAGAAAAAAGAAGAGCAGAAAACAACAACTCAGGACTCTTCTACACCTGCTACAAATAAAGAAACAAGCGATAATGGAACACAGTCAAATACGACGACTTCTGAAACTAAAACGAACCAGTAATCACCAAAATAGCTTCTTTCCAAATTTGGAAAGAAGCTATTTTTTTATTGTTGTAATACTTTTCGTGGTTTGGTTCCTTCAGCTGGACCGATGACACCTGCCATTTCGAGTTCTTCCATCAGGCGAGTCGCACGGTTAAATCCAACAGACAAACGACGCTGAATCATAGAAGCACTAGCTTTCTGTGTCTCGATAACCAAAGCCTTGGCTTCCTCAAAGAGCGGATCGCCACCAGCTTCACTATCAGAGAAATCTCCTTCATTTTCAGGGACGTCTCCTGGGTCAAAGCTATCATCGTAGTCCGCATCCGCCTGAGCCTTGATGAAATTTACAATGCGTTCAACATCATCATCTGAGATAAAGGATCCTTGTAGACGGACTGGGTGATTTTCATCAATTGGTTTAAAGAGCATATCTCCTCGACCGAGCAGTTTTTCAGCTCCATTTTCATCCAAGATGGTTCGCGAATCTGTACCTGATGAAACTGCAAAAGCCACACGAGATGGGACATTGGCCTTGATAAGACCAGAGATAACATCAACCGATGGACGTTGCGTTGCGAGAATCATGTGAATCCCTGCAGCACGCGCCTTCTGTCCGAGACGAATGATGGCATCTTCCACTTCCTTGCTAGCCACCATCATGAGGTCTGCCAACTCGTCCACAATGACAACAATCAAAGGCAGCGGTACTTGTTTGTACTCAGATTGGCTATTATATTCCTCGACCTTGGCATTGTAACCAGCGATATTTCGTACTCCAACCTTAGCAAAGAGTTCGTAACGATTTTCCATCTCATCCACAACCTTTTGCAGAGCCTTGCTGGCCTTGCGTGGATTGGTCACAACTGGAATCAAGAGGTGAGGAATGTCATTGTAAACCGATAACTCAACCATCTTTGGATCCACCATCATAAACTTGACCTGGTCGGGTCTTGCTTTCATCAGAATGCTAGCGATAATACCGTTAACTGCGACTGACTTCCCTGATCCCGTCGAACCTGCAACGAGTAGGTGGGGCATCTTGGAAAGGTCAAAGGTTCGAGCTGTTCCATTGACAGCCTTACCTAGAGGAATTTCGAGGAGATTTTCTGGTTTAGTCTGAGACTGTTCCCAGAGTTCACGGAAGGAAACGGTCGCAATTTCAGAGTTAGGAACCTCAATTCCGACTAAGGATTTACCAGGGATTGGAGCCTCAATCCGAACATCCTTGGCCGCAAGAGCCAGCGCTAAGTCGTCTGCCAGATTGGAAATACGGTTAACCCGTACACCAACTGCTGGCTTGACTTCATACTTGGTTACTGATGGGCCGATTTCAGCCCGTTCCACCGTCACCTTGATACCAAAGCTGGCAAAGGTTTCTTCTAGGATTTTGATATTTTCTCGAACAATCTTCTTTTCCTTGGACTGATCTTTGGGTTTATCTGGCGCAAAGAGTTGCAAGCTTGGTAGCTTGTATTCAAGGGCTTCCTTAGCAGAAAAATCAACCTGTACCTCTTCATCCTCAAAGTCTTCTTCCACATCAGGAACGTCAAAATCAGTTTTAGGGAGGATAATCTCCGGTTCGATCCATTCTTCCTCAGGAATTGGGGGGAAATCGTAGTCCGGTACCTCTGATAAGATTTCTCCCGTTTCAGGATCTACAGGAGGAAGCGGTAATGCATCCTGTTCTTCTTGTTCTCTCTGAATTCTGGCTGCTTCTTCAGCTTCTTGACGAGCCTTCTCTTCTTCTCTCTTGATGAAGCGTTCCTGTTTTCTCTGTTCCTGTTTTTCCATGAAGGATCTGAACTGAGCTCCAATAAAGGCTGCAACATCATAAATAGACCAAGGACTAACTAAGAGTGCCCCAACTAGAATTAAGAGAACTCCAATAAAGTACGATCCGATATTGGAGAAAAGAAAAGATATGGGGATATAGAGTCCAACACCAAGCAAGCCTCCACCAGCGAAGCTAGTCACTCGCATACCAGTCAAGTCCGTCATAACTTGAGACAGGGTCCCTTTTAGAACTGACTGCTCCAAGCCATATTTCCAAACCAAGTAGGCCTCAAAAATCAAGAGCAAGCCAGCGAAGATACAAAGAAATCCTGACAGAAGCCCCTCTTGCTTGCGGATCCATTTAAATAAAAAAAGATAAATGAGTAGGGCACCAATGGCCACATAGGCCAAACTTCCGACCACCAGTCGAATGAGATTATAAAGGGTGATACCCGCCGCACCAAGCTTGAGGGCTGCAATAATCAACAATAAAGCAATCCCTAAGGAAATCAACATCCTCTGAATAGCTTGTTTTCTTTCAAGTTCTGCTTTAGACGGTCTCCGTCTTGTTTTTGTAGTATTCTTGTTTGCCATTCTTCTATTATACCATATTTCACAGCCATTTCGAATAGAGAAAAAGATTGCACCAAATGGTAACAATCTTTCTATTCTAATCCATTTTATGCTTGTGGCTTGCGTAGGTAACCATAAACCACACCACTTACGATTGCACCAACCAAGACAAAGGCAAGGTAGAGAAGGGCATTTGAAGTAAGAGCGATGACGAAGATTCCTCCGTGTGGCGCCATGAGTTTGATTCCTGCAAGACCAACGAGTCCGCCCGCTACTGCAGAACCAAGGATGAAGCTTGGAATCGCACGAGCTGGGTCAGCGGCACCAAATGGAATCGCTCCCTCAGTGATAAATGACAAGCCCATGATGATGTTTGTCAAACCAGAGTTGCGTTCTTCTTTGGTAAATTTATTTTTGAAAAGAAGGGTTGCGACAAAGATAGCAAGTGGTGGAACCATTCCGCCAGCCATAACTGCTGCCATTGCTACAGAACCACCTGAAGAAACAGTCGCTGCAAGCGTACCAGTACCAAAGACATAAGCCGCTTTATTAACTGGCCCACCCATATCAACAGCCATCATGCCTCCAAGAACGATACCAAGAAAAACAGCTGAACCTCCTCCAAGACCACCTAGGAAGTCATTCATAGCAGTGTTGATTGCTGCCATTGGAATATTGACAGCCAACATAACAAATCCTGTCAAGATTGTTCCGAAAAGCGGTAGGATAAGGATAGATTTAGCACCTTCAAGTGAACGAGGAACTTTAACGTATTTCTTGATAGCAAGAACCAAGGCACCTGCGATAAATCCACCAACAAGGGCACCTAGGAAACCAGATGAGACACCTGCAAGAGTTGAAGTTGCTTCACCACCTGCTGCATAAGGAATTTTACCAAAGGCAAAACCTTCTTTGGCAATAGCACCAGCCACAAAACCAGCTACCAAACCAGGTTTTTCAGCGATAGAGTAGGCTACGTAGCCTGCAAAGACTGGAAGCATCAAGCCAAAGGCTGCTCCACCAATTTTCATGAACATTGAAGCTAGTTCATGGTAGGATCCGAGATTGCCAAGACTATCTTGTGGCACACCAAAAGCTCCGTCGATTAAGAAGGCGAGGGCAATCATGATACCACCACCAATAACGAATGGCAACATTTGAGATACACCACTCATCAAGTGTTTGTAGAAAGCACCACCAAGGCTTTGTTTTTCATTAGATGCTGTTGCAGCTTTTGCTCCATTAACAGCACGATAAACTTCAGCATCTCCTGAAAGAGCCAAGTTGATCAATTCTTCTGTCTTACGGATACCGTCTGCAACTGGACGATTAACCAATGGTTTGCCATCGAAACGATCCATCTCAACAGCCTTGTCCGCAGCGATAATAACAGCTTTAGCCTTGCGGATGTCTTCCGCAGTCAATTGGTTCCCAACACCGCTAGCACCATTGGTTTCAACCTTGATCCCAACACCCATTTCAGCAGCCACTTTTTGAAGGGCTTCTTGGGCCATGTAAGTGTGGGCAATACCTGTCGTACAAGCTGTAACAGCTACGATAAAGTCGCCAGAGTCATTGGCAGGTGCTTGAACAGGTTCCTCAGCTTTTTCTGAAGCTTGGTCAAAGAGTTCGATAACTTGATCTGCCGATGTTACTTGACGAAGTTTGTCTGCAAAACCGTCTTTCATTAAGTATTGAGACAATTCTGCCAAGGCTGCTAAGTGAGTATCATTGGCACCTTCTGGAGCTGCAATCATGAAGAAGAGGTCTGTTGGTTGCCCATCCAAACTTTCATAGTCAACACCCTTGTTTGACTTTGCAAAGAGAACCGTTGCTTCTTTGACAGCAGAGTTTTTGCTGTGAGGCATAGCAATTCCGTCACCCAAGCCAGTGGAAGTGAGAGCTTCACGCGCTAAGATTCCTTCTTTAAAGGTTTCAAAATCCGTCACGTAACCGTGATCTACCAAACTTTTAATCATCTCTTCGATAACAGCTGTTTTTTCAGTTGCCTGCAAATCCAGCAACATGACATCTTTTCTCAATAGGTCTTGAATTTTCATCGTTTTTCTACCTCAACTTTTTCATATGTTTCTTTAATAAATTCCTCTGTTGCCAAGTCATCCGAGAAGGTAGTTGCTGTTCCACAAGCTACTCCCCATTTGAAGGCTTCTACTGCATCTTTAGATTTGACAAATTCACCGGTAAATCCAGCGACCATAGAGTCGCCAGCTCCCACTGAATTTTTGACTGTTCCCTTGATAGGTTTTGCGAAGTAAGCTCCCTCAGATGTGACAAGAAGAGCACCGTCCCCAGCCATAGAGATGATGACGTTTTGAGCTCCCTTGGCCAGTAACTGACGAGCATAGTTCTCGATTTCATCTAAACTTTCGAGTTTCACTCCAAAGATAGCTCCAAGTTCGTGATTGTTTGGTTTAACCAAAAGTGGATGGTAGTCTAAACTATCAATCAAGGTCTGTCCTTCAAAGTCACAAACAACTTGAGCACCAGTCTGGCGTGTCAAGGCAATCAAATCTTTATAGATAACATTGCCTAGGTTCTTAGCACTCGAACCTGCAAACACAACCGTATCATCTGCTGTCAGACTAGACAAAATAGCTTTCAATTCTTCTAACTGAGCCGGTTCCACATTTGGACCAGTCCCGTTGATTTCTGTTTCTTGGTCTGCTTTAATCTTGACATTGATGCGAGTATCTTCTGCTACTTGGACAAAACGAGTTTCGATTTCTTCCTCTGTAAGGGTATCTGTGATAAATTTACCAGTAAAACCTCCGATAAATCCAGTCGCAGTATTTGGAATACCCAAGCGCTTCAAAACACGGCTGACATTGATTCCTTTCCCACCAGCAAACTTATCATCACTGTCCATACGATTGACACTGCCGACTTGAACTTGCTCCAAGCGCACAATATAATCTATGGATGGATTAAGTGTGACTGTATAAATCATACTTCTATTACCTCCGTTTTCTTCTTAATAGCCTGCAAGAGCTCATGCCCTTGACTTGTGATGACAATAGCGCGTTTAAGTGGTGCTACTTTGGCAAAGCAAGTTTGACCAATCTTTGACGAATCCACCAAGACATAGGTTTGTTTGGCATTCTCTAAAATAGCACGCTTAACGGCTCCCTCCTCCATATCAGGAGTCGTATAATAACCATCGTCCACACCATTCATCCCGATAAAGGCACGGTCAAAGTGCAATTGATTGATTTGGTTAAGAGCAACACCACCGATACATGCATCTGTTGCCATTTTGACACTTCCTCCAACCATGACAGTTGGAATCTGTTTTTCAACCAACTGAACCGCATGGTGAATGGAGTTGGTCACGACTGTGATATTCTTATTAACCAATTCCTTGATTAAAAAAGCAGTTGTCGTTCCAGCATCGATAAAGATAACATCTTGTTCCTTAATAAGAGAGGCTGCTTTCTGAGCCAGTAGCTTCTTCTCTTGAAGGTTTTTGACAGATTTTTCTTGGATGGTTTCTTCTTCCTGCAAGGAGTGGGGCAATTCTGCTCCACCATGTACACGGCGAAGCTTGTTTTCCGCCTCCAACTCGTCCAAATCTCTTCGTACTGTCGATTCTGATGTTTCTAATAGACTAACCAATTTTTCTAGGGAAACTACATGATGTTGATTTAACTCCTCTAAAATCAGTTGCTTCCGCTCAGTTTTTAACACCAAATCACCTCCTGTTATCGTTTACACTATTCATTCTAGCACATTCTCTACCAAAGTCAAGCATTTTTTGTCATTTTCTGTCAAATTCTATCATTTTTCTTATTTCCAAAATTTTTATTGCAAGATAAGTGGCTTTATGGTAGACTATTTGAGTAAGTATTGGAAGATTACTCAAGAGGCTTAAGAGGCCGTGTTGGAAACGCGGTAGGCGTGTAACAGCGTGCGTGGGTTCGAATCCCATGTCTTCCGTAGAAAAAAGAAAAACTGCACCTCAATGCAGTTTTTTTATCGTTCTAAGAACAATATATAGGAATGAAAGGCTGAGTTACTCTAACTATCACACCACATTTTTGTATCCTAATTCATAAAAAAACAAGTAGTTTATTAAGACTACTTGTTTTTCTTTTAAATCTTAGGATTAGATATTGCTTTTATCTTTCTTATCTGAAGATTTGTCTGTTGATTTATCAGTGGATTTGTTTGAAGATTTATCTGAAGACTTGTCTGTTGATTTATCATTAGACTTAGTTGAGTTTTTACGGACAATTTTATCATAACCTTCTGTATCATCAAGCAACTCTGTCGCCAAAGTACGGTAATCTTCTTGAGAAATCAGCCAGTTTCCATCCTTATCCTTTGTTAATTTGATTTCAG